>CAZSDJ010000004.1:0-61132 GCA_964605645.1 uncultured Planctomycetia bacterium | reverse complement strand
AAACAGCTTTTACTTAAGTTCGCGGCTCCCTAAAAAAAATGGGGAAACTCCAGTTTCTTTTTCCTTCAATTTTCTTCTTTCCTATAATATAATACTTATTAGGTTGCCGGTAGCCAGTTTCCAGCTCTCAGTATATTACTGGTGATCTGGAGACTTGGTAACTGGAAACTAATAAAAGTATAGTTATGAATTTAGAACTTTTTGAATCAATTAATTTAGCGCCGCCCAAAAATAAAATTTATCTAAGGTTGGGCTATTTGCAAGATAAGACTCAATTATCAGAAGCAGAGTTAGCTAAACTTGAAGCATACATCGATTTTGCTTTAGATAAAATTAATTTACAAGGATCAGCTGCAATAATTTCTATAAAGGAAAAAACTGATTCAGAAATTATTTTAGAAGACAATATTGTTATAAAAAGCAACTCTATTAAAAAATTTCTCACTGGCTGTACAAGCGTTCTTTTTATGGGGGCTACTTCCGGCCGTGATATAATGAAAGTAATATCACAAGACAAGGAAAAAAAAGATCTAGAAAAAGCAGTAGTTGCTGATGCAGTGGCCAGTGAATTAACAGATGCTGCTTTAGGCTGGATTGCAAATTATAAAGCCAGGATTTTGCGCAGAGAAAATAAATTTATAACCGAGCAAAGATTTTCAGCCGGCTATGGTGACTTTGACTTGAGTTATCAAAAAATAATATATAATGTTTTAAATTTAGCTAAACTTGGGGTACAATTAAACGATAACTGTATATTAGAGCCAGAAAAATCAGTAACTGCCCTCTGCGGCATAAAATAATAGTGAGGGGACGTTTCCCTCATCTACAAGTTCTTAAATAGCAATGATTTACAAAATGGTATTTTCCGAATTAAGGCTAAAAAATGCGGAAAATGCCTATTCATAAGTTATTTATAATGAAGGGGTTACAAACGAGGGAAACGTCCCCTATGTTGCGATGAAAAATTTAGGTAATTTGATTAAGAAAAGAGTAATCGTTTTAGATGGGGCAATGGGGACTCAGCTGCACAATATGGGTTTGCCTGCGGGGGTTTCTCCGGAAATTTGGTGTCTTGATAATCCCGATATCTTAACCAAGCTGCATAAGGAATATAAAAAAGCCGGTTCAGATATAATTTATAGTGCGACCTTCGGGGCTAATCAGATTAAGCTAAACCAATCAGGTAATTTTTCCGCTAAAGAAGTAAATAAGAAGTTAGCTTTAATCGCTAGAGAAGCTGTTGGTAAAAATAGTTTAGTTGCCGGAGATATCGGCCCTACCGGTAAATTGATTGAACCTTTTGGCAACTTAAAGTTTAATCAAGCAGTAGATATATTTAAAGAACAAGCAAAAGGGCTATTAGCCGGCGGGATAGATCTTTTTATAATTGAGACAATGATCGATATCCAAGAAGCCAGAGCGGCGCTTTTAGCCATAAAAGAATTAACTGATAAACCGGTGATGGTTAGTATGACTTTTGAAAAAGACGGTTTTACTTTAGGCGGTACAGACTCAAGAACTGCTTTAATTACGATGCAGGGCATGGGTGCTTTTGCGTTTGGCTGTAATTGTTCAACCGGCCCGGAGGCAATGGTTGGAATTATAAAAAATATAAAGCCATATGCTAAGATACCAATTTTGGCAAAACCAAACGCCGGGCTTCCTAAACTAAAATCAGGAGAAACTGTTTTTGATATGACACCGGTTAAATTTGCTAGTTTTTCTAACCAATTCATTAAGACTGGCGTAAATTTACTGGGTGGTTGTTGCGGTACAACTCCGGCTCATATTAAAGCTCTAAAGAAAAAGGTAAAAGCTAAAAAACCAATTAAAGTTTTAAGAAGGAGCTTGCCAGCTGTTTCTTCGGCACGATCTCATTTTATTTTTGAGGAAAATAAAACTGTGGCAATTATTGGAGAATGCATTAATCCCACCAGTAAAAAAGAATTGAGCCGGCAACTGAGAAAAGAAGACCTTTCTTTATTGCGGGAATTAGCAAAAAAGCAGCAACTTGCCGGTGCAGATATATTAGATGTAAATATTAGTGCAAATGGAGTTGATCAAAAAAAGGTTATATCTAAAGTTGTCAATTTATTAGCCAAAGATATAATTTTACCGATACAAATTGATTCATCAAGCTCAGAAGTTATTGAAAAATTCTTACGCCTTTATCCCGGCAGAGCGATTATTAATTCAATTTCTGCTAATTCAACAAAAGCGAAACAGTTACTCAATTTAGCTAATAAATATGGTGCGATGTTTATTGGCCTTCCGATTACAGGAAAAAGCATCCCGAAAAATTTATCAGCTCGCAAAAAGAATATTAAAAGTATCTATAAACAGGCACAACAATATGGATTGAGCAAAGATGATTTTTTAGTTGATGCTTTAGTGTTGGCAGCATCTTCTGATACAAACAATCCCAAACAAACCCTAGAAACTATTAAGTGGGCTAAAGAAAAAGGTTACAGGACTGTGATTGGATTATCCAATGTATCTTTTGGCCTGCCCAAGCGGGAATTGATAAATTCAACTTTTTTAAATCTTGCTCAAAAAGAGGGGCTTGATTCTGCGATTGTTAATCCTTTATCTAAAAGAGTCAAAGAATCAATGCAAGCTGCGGATTTTTTATTGGCAAAAAAAGGCGGAGAAAAATCTTTTTTTAGTAATTTAGTTGAAAAAAGTAAAATTTATCCTTTTGCTAAAAACTTAAAAGAAGAAGAAAAAGAATTTTATCAAATTCTTCTCGAAGGCAGAAAAGAAGAAGTTAAAAACGCCATAAAGAAAGTTCTTGATTCCGGCACAAAACCAGATTTGTTGATAGAGAAGGTATTAATACCGGCTTTAAAACAAACTGGAAAATTATTTGATAAAAGAATTTACTTTTTACCTCAACTGATAGCAACTGCCGAAACAGCGAAATTAGCTTTTTCAGTTTTAGAACCTCAGCTTAAACAGAAATCTAAAACGCAGCAAAAGACAGTGGTTGTTTTGGCAACTGTAAAAGGGGATATCCATGATATTGGCAAAAACATTGTGGCTTTAATGCTCCAAAATCATGGATTTAATGTCATTGATTTAGGCAAAGATGTATCTGCTTCTAAAATTATTCAAGAAGTTAAGCGTTACCAAGCGCCTTTAGTAGGATTATCGGCATTGATGACAACCACTATGGTTAATATGGAAGATGTAGTTAAATTAGCTAAGTCAGAAGGCCTAAAATGCAAATTTATAGTCGGCGGAGCAGTAGTAACCAAAGATTATGCCAATCAGTTAGGGGCTAAATATGCCGCAGATGGCCTGGCTGCAATTAAATTAGCGAATAAATTAAAAAAATAAAAAGGTGGAGGAGATGTCCATTACGACTAAAAAAGGAGATCAAGGTAAAACTGATTTGTTTAAGGGTGAAAAAGTATACAAAGATAATTTAAGGGTTGAGATAGTCGGTAATATTGATGAACTTAATGCGTATCTTGGTTTTGCCAAAGCTTGTAATAAAACAAAAAAAAATAAAGATATATTAGAAGATATTCAAAGAGATCTTTTCATCTTAGGTTCAGAGATAGCCGCTAAATCAAAATATGTAAAAGAGTTGAAAAAAATAATTAGCAAAAGGCAGGTCAAAAAATTAGAAAATTTAATTAGGGATTTAGAAAAAAAGGTAAAGCTAAAAGGTGATTTTTATGTTTGCGGCCAAAATTCTACTTCAGCCGGTATTGATATTGCAAGAGTTATAGCCAGAAGAACTGAAAGAAGGGTAGTTTCCTTATTGAGAAAAAAGGCCCTAAGTAATAAAAATATATTAATTTATCTGAATCGTTTATCCGACTTTCTTTTCCTGCTAGCTCGGGTTAGCGAAAATAAGAGTCATAAGTTGTAAGTCATAAGTTATAGGTCATAAGTCATAAGTTGTAGGTCATAAGTCATAAGTTGTAGGTCATAGGTCATAAGTCATAAGTTGTAGGTTGTAGGTGATTGGAAGATAGAAATGGGTGAATACGGTTATAGGAAATTATTAGTTTGGCAGAAAGCTGATGAGTTGGCTTATCGGATTTATTTAGAAACAAAGTTATTTCCTAAAGAAGAAACATATGGAATAGTTTCTCAGCTAAAAAGGGCAGCGTTATCAGTGCCAACTAATCTTGTTGAAGGGACTGGTAGGCAAGGAAGGAAAGAATTAAAGCGATTTGCAAATATTGCTTTAGGATCATTGGCGGAAACACAATACCTTCTGGATTTTTCTTTACGATTAAAACATCTAAACAAAACAAAATATGAACAACTTCAAAAACTTAGAGAAGAAGTAGGTAAACTACTTTGGGCTTTCTACAAGAACCTATGACCTATGACTATTATACCTATGACTTATAACTTTGTACTTATAACCCAAAGGTAATATCTATGATTAAAGAAGCGATGCTTTATGAAAAATTAGAGGATAACTTGGTTCATTGTTTTTTGTGTAACCATCACTGCCGCATAAAACCGGATGATTTCGGGTTGTGTGGAGTTCGGCAAAACCAGGAAGGCACTTTAAAAACTTTAGTTTATGGCCAAGTGATAGCTGCCGGAGTTGATCCGATTGAAAAAAAACCACTATATCATTTCTTACCCGGTTCATTTTCTTATTCGGTAGCTACAATCGGTTGTAATTTTAAGTGTGATTTTTGTCAGAATTGGCAGATATCACAAAGTGCTGAAAAAGATATAAAGAAAATATCCGGCCAAAAGCTGGCACCAGCAACTATTGTTGAAAAAGCTTTACAAAATAATTGTAAGAGTATTGCTTATACTTATACCGAACCAACTATTTTTTTTGAATATGCTTACGATAGTGCCCAATTAGCTAAAGAAAATGGCCTTTATAATATTTTTGTTACCAACGGATTTATGACCAAGGAGGCTTTAGATAAAATAAATCCTTATCTTGATGCCGCTAACGTTGACCTAAAATCTTTCAGTGATGATTTTTACAGAAAAGTTTGCAGAGGCAGATTACAGCCTGTTTTAGATTCTATTCAGTATATGAAAAAACTGGATATTTGGGTTGAAGCTACTACTCTGGTAGTTCCCGGACAAAACGATTCAGAAGAAGAGCTAAGCCAAATTGCTGAGTTTATTGCCAGTATCGATAAAAGTATTCCTTGGCATATTAGCCGGTTTCATCCTGATTATAAAGATAAGGACAACCAGCCTACTTCTTGGGAAAATCTCCAAAAAGCTTATAATCTTGGTAAAAAAGCCGGCCTAAATTACATTTATTTAGGTAATATTGACCAGCCTCAAAAGACAATTTGTCTAAATTGTAAAAAAACAATTATCGAAAGGTCTTATTTCAAAACAAATCAAGTAAGTATAAAGGAGGGAAAGTGTATTTTTTGTAACAACTCCATACAAGGGTTTTTCCGATAAAGATGTAATTGCAAATAGGTGTTTTTCATTGACTTGTTCTCGTAGATATGGTATCAATAAAGTAGGGATTAGTGCAAAAAAAGGAGGCAGTTATGAAAAAAATAACTTTCATTATCTTATTATCTTTTTTATTTTTACCGTTATTGCAAGCAGAAGAGATAACTCTTACTACTTTTTACCCTTCACCTGTTGGCATTTATCAGCGGTTAGAGGTTAGAACTGATACAGCTGGCGGCGCGCCAGATCCTTATATCGATATTACCAGAGATTTAAATACTGATTATGACACAAGATTTGTAGTTCATGACCTTGCTACCACAACAGCTAGTGGGATAAATTATGATTTTGCTATTGAATCTTCACGGAATATAGCGAATGATCCGAATAATGTAGTTGCATCTGACAGGCGGCCCACCGTAGCTATACGTGATTCTAACGGATGGGGTTCGATAGCAGCGGGTACATATATATATTGTGCTGACTAGAGAAAATTCCTTATGAAAAACATAGAAGTAAAAGAAAACCGTGTTCAGCTTAAGGTTAATTCTAACTTATATCCTTTGGAGGTTATTTTTGCTGCGGGTTATGTCTTTTTAGATAAAGCCTATGTCATTTTAGATAAATATAGAGATAACATAATAATAAACCTTTATCCACAAGATAGGCGGAAAAAACTAGAAAAGTTAGGTTCAGAATTTTTTAATGAGTTATTAAATTATTCCCATTATTTTTCTTCCTTAAAAAGGAACTCCGAAGTGATTAAACTTATTATGCAGAGGGCTCTTTTTTCTGCAAACCCTTCTCTAGCTAAAGAAGCAGAAGATAAGTATATAAAAAACAAAATCAACAAAGGCTTGGATGAAAAAGTTTCTAATAAAGGCAAAAAACAGAAATAATACATTTCTCTATTTGCACAAAAGTATATACTCATTCAAAAAAATTATAAAATCTATTAAAAGTATAGAAGGCATCAGCATAGATGCGGTGTTAGAAGATTATTACCGGCTTCTCTTGCGGACAGGCCGCCGGAAAGATGTTTTAGAATTTTGTAATTTTTTGTTTTCCGAACACAGATAAATTATTGAGTTAGTTTAAAAATGAAAGTTAAAGCTGAAAAAGATTTATGCCTCCTGCCTTATAATCACGATAAAATAACTGATAAACATTTGGTTGTAAATATATTAGGTGATTGGGCTATTTTGGGAGAAGAAGAGTTTCGTAAACTTAACCGTTGCGATATTTTTGGCAAAGGGCCTTTACATGATAAATTAAAAAAAAACGGTTTGCTGGTAAGCAGTTTTAATTTAGAAGAAAAAATAAATAATTACCGCCGCCTCAATCTTACTTTATTTTGTGAACCTTATTTGCATATTGCAGTAGTTAGCGAGCGTTGTAATCTCTCCTGCCGGTATTGCCAAACAAAAAAGAATGACCCCTCTGATATGAGTATAGAGGTTGCCTCGCATATTATAGATTATCTTATCCAGAGTAAAGCGCCCTTCCCTACTTTAGAATTCCAAGGCGGCGAACCGCTCTGCAACTGGCAGGCGGTAAAATTTTTGGTTCAAAGAGCGGGCAAAATTAATAAGAATATTAGGTTTGCATTAGTAACAAACCTTTTGCTTTTGGACAAAGAAAAATTGAAGTTTCTTATCGACAATAACGTGAGGATTTCTTCTTCTTTAGACGGCCCCGCTTTTATCCATGATAAAAACAGGGTTTTTTCTGGCGGCAGCGGCAGCTATAAAAAGGTGGTTAACAAAATCAAAATGATAAATAGAGAGTATAAAAAAAGAAGTGTTAAAAGAAAAATAGGGTTGCTTCCTACCATAACTAAATATAGTTTACCTTATTATAAGGAGATAGTTGATGAATACCTAAAACAGGGGCAATATTCAATAGCGCTGCGTTATGTAAATAAATTAGGAATGAGCCAGAAAAACTGGAATGATTTAGGCGTATCAATAAATGAATTTTGCCAATTCTGGGCTAAATCAGTTAATTATATTATAAATCTTAACAAGAAAGGCAAAAAAATACGCGAGAGGATAATTTCTCTTATGGCGCAAAAAGTATTCAATAAAACAGATCCACGGTATGTTGATATGATGAATCCATGTGGGGCGGGAAGGTCGGTTTTAACATACACGCCGTCAGGTAACATCTATACTTGTGATGAGGCAAGAATGCTGGGCGATGATTTGTTTAGAGTGGGAAATCTTTTGCGTAATTCTTATCATGGAATTATGGACTCTTCGGTTATTGCCGATGCAGTTAAATCTTCGCTACTTGAAATTTGGGACCCTAAATCTCCTTATAAAATATGGGCAGGGACATGCCCGGTACTAAATTATGCTCAACAAGGATCGCCGGTTACCAAAATATGCAGCAGTAAGTTTAATAAAATACAGAACTTTCAATTCCGTTATTTTTTTGATAAAATAATAAATGATAAAGAAAGCTTTAAAATAATTAAAAGCTGGGTAAGTTAAATAATGAGTCATTTTTGAAAAGGAGGAAATAATGGGTGAATTTAAAAAGCCTTCTCGGCAACTCAATAAGTTTCTTAAGAAAAAAAATTCTGGCCTAAATAGAAGATCTCTGTCAAAATTAACTTTTGAGATAACTTCAGGTGTTGTAGCTTTCAACTTTTTGATGGCTACTTCTTCTTTTGCTCATAGCAATACTCATACTAGTGACCCAGCAGAGGACGTAACAATAATCGAGCAGCTTGATATTCCTGGTACCCAATGCTTCAAAATAGTTCCATCGCACACAAATACAGCTCATACTAACACTGGCCATGATAGTGCTGGATAAAAAACAATTAAAAGCGTTAAAAAAACTGTGCTTAAAAGAAAAAATATATTAATAATATTTATTATTTGTGTCTTTAGTTTCAATTACCTCATTAGCGGGAGGGCTTTGGGTCAGGAGGAATCTAAAAGAAAAGCTATTAGTTTTAAAACTATGGACGAGATTGAGCAGGAGCGTATTATTCAAAAAGCTAAAGACAACCTTGATCGTTTCAAGGAGATG
The DNA here is from genome assembly GCA_964605645.1 of uncultured Planctomycetia bacterium. Classification (GTDB taxonomy): domain Bacteria; phylum Omnitrophota; class Gorgyraeia; order Duberdicusellales; family 4484-171; genus PXAH01. The sequence continues at coordinate 52,681 of CAZSDJ010000004.1, read as the reverse complement.
GAAGCAATAAATAAGCTTTATAGTTATAAAGCAGTTGCTGAAAAATCTCCTTCTTTATGTGATACTTTAACAGATCCCGATGATTGTTGGGATAAAGTTGATGATTTATTAAAAGAGTTATATCTTTATGGAGTTGGAAAGTGTAACACCTTAGAAGATAAAGAGGACAAGCAATTTTGTGAAGCTTTAAGAAAAAGCGACTGTTTAGGGCTTTCTGGCAGCAAACGTTTGTTTTGTGAAGGATTTTTGAATTTAGATTTTCAACTTTGTGAGAAAGCTCTGAAGCAAGAAATCATTGAAGGTAAAGTCGTTTCTAAAGATTATGAAGAAGAACTTAAAGATGCACGGCGAGAATTGGCTTACTACACCGTTTTTAAAACAAATAGGGCCTTAAATTGTATTCAGCTTCTTGGCGATGATGCTTATATTTATAAAACAGGTTGCTATATTTTAGCAAGTGATTTTCCCCAAAAGACAATTGATAGGTATACTTTAGATTTTGCCTATTACTATTATTCAGAAAAAGAAAGTAACAAAGGAATTTGTGATATGATAGAAGACTCATATATAAAGCAACATTGTAAAAAAGGAACCGAATTTTCGATATTTGTCCAAGGGTATTTTTTAGAATTAGATTAAGCTAAAATAGCAATACATTTCCCTTACCGGTAGATTTAAAATATATTTTTTTGTTCCTTTCCCCCATGAACAATTTCAAGCCGTTTTATCCTAAAAATTTTTGCCGTGATTTTATTGAAGTTAAAGGCAATTCCGGCCAGCTTATAGTATTTATGGCTGTGGTTTTAGGCCTAAAGCCGTTTATGGATATATGGATTAAGCAAGACCGGCTAAAAGCTTTTGCTAAAATGTGTAAAAAATACGGCCTGTACTTAAAAGTAGATTGTTTATTTAAAAATGTTCTGCAGGCTAAAATCAAAGATAAGGCGATTGGAGGCACAACTCTTACTTCTACAGTTGAGTATGGGCTTCCGCAAGAAGTTGATTTTAGCCGGGCAAGGGTTCACGTGTTTATTTCTCGAAATAAAAATCTATTAAGAAAAGGCATGTGGTATCCGGTAATTGTTAAAGATAGAGTTTTTTGGCCGCCGCGGGCCGATATTCTTAGGTATGGTTTTGTTTTGGGTTATCCGGATTGTTGTGTTAAGTTTTTCCGTAAATATAATGATTGGTCTTCTTACAGCTATCTTTATCAAACATATCGAAATTCAAAAAAATATTCATACTTGGATAATCCGCTTCTTAAAGATGATTATTATTCTTATATTTATCATATGCCCTGCAGTTTTAATTGTAAAAAAACTGTTAGCTATGTAAAAAAGTTGCGGGGAGAGGTAAAAAAGAGAGAGCCTAAGTTTATTAAAATGGTTGATGAAAGGCTTAAGTTGCCCTTTTTGGTCTTTTATGAAAAAAAAATTTATGCTTTTAAAGGAAAATTATTAAATAATAAAGAATTATTATATTCGGAAATTTATTTTGTTAATGCTGAATCGGAACGTAATGTTTATATGGAAGAATTAGCTAAAGGTAATCGGTTAAAATTAAATGGCAAAATAATTTATATCTATAATGGTAAAAATAAAGTGAATACCATTGAATCAACTAAAGAGGGTTTTGCTCCAGAAACTCCTTTTTTAGTTCAATTTAATTAATCATGAACAATTTAAGTTATATACAACACGAATTTAAAAAATGGACTTTATTGCCTTTGTCAGCAAGAAAAACCAATAAATTACAAGATAAAATTCAAAGAAAGGATAATACTTTTTTCCTTCTATCTGAAAAGGTATTTGATTATCCCCGTTTATTGAAGGTGCTTAAAAAAGAAGTTAAGCAGTGGTTAAAAATGAACGGTTCTGAAACCGTCCTCTCTTTAGCAGGCTATATTTATTATTTAGATAATGATTTTCCAAAAGCAGAAAAATATTTTTACAAATGCGTAGAGACGAATTCGGAAAATCTTGATAATTGGGTAGATTTAGCATTTAGCCTTTACCACCAAGGAGAAAGAAAAAATAGTTTAGCTAAAGCCATTTTATTTGATTTTGACCTTTTTATAAAAGAGTTTAATGTATCCGGCTGTAAAAAGTGTAACCTAACGGCCTTAGAGAAATTTTTCAAAAAGATAAAAAAAGAAAAAAAGAGTTATGAGTATAATTGGCAGAATTTTATCATTAATTAATTATGATTTATAAATGGCTATTGCCTTCGACAGCCCTGATAAGTTTTATATTATTTTTGTTATTTATTTGGATTAATAAAGGTTATATTAAAGTTTTTTTGTTAGAAATTGACAAAAAAACTTGGTTTTTTCTTACTTTTTTATTAGTTTTTGCCTTTGGTTTAAGATTAATCCTGCTGCCTCTGCAGCATATTATGTATATTGATGAGCCTTGGTATATGGAGGCGGCCAAAAATATGTTGCAGAATTTTCAACAGGGGAATTATCCTAAATCGATTGGCTGGCCTTTTATTTTAACTATATCTTTTTTCTTTTTCGGAGTAAGTAATTGGACAGCAATTTATACAGCTATAGTTTTAGGTTCTCTAACTGTTTTAAATATTTTTTTTCTCACTTATATAATTACCAGAAATAAAATTGTTAGTTTATTTTCTGCCGGTGTTTTTGCATTGCTGCCTTTACATATTCGTTGGTCGGCGTCTGCCGAAACTAATGTTCCATCTTTATTTTTTGTAATTTTAACTATATTTTTTTTCTTTCTTTATTATCAAAAACAGAAATATTCCTTATTTGGGCTAGCTATATTTTCTGCCACTTTCACTTCTTTATTTAGGCCAGAAAATTACTTACTACTTCCTTTATTTTTTATTGGAGTTTTAATTTTTAAAATAAAGGTTTCTTTAAAACAAATTATTATTATTTCATTTTTAATTTTAATTTTAATTATACCTGCAGTTATTCAATCAATTAATTTCCAAACTTCGGTTGATTGGTTAGAAAAGGAAAGTCAAGGCTATATTCAAGGTAGTAACTGGAGCCTTTCTAACTTAATCTATAATTCATTGAATTCCGGGCCTGTTATTTTTAATCCAAAATATTTACCTTTTTTTATTTCTTTTTTGTCAATCATCGGGTTTTTTCAGATGTTATTTAAGCGGCCAAAAGAAGCTTGTTTCCTAGTTGCTTGGTTTATTTTTTTCTGGGTTATATATTTTTCTTCTTGGTTCCAGGTATTAGGGGGTAAAAACAGATTTTATCTCAGTTTTTATCCGATTATTTTAATTTTTGCCGGTTTCAGCTGGAAGTTATTTACTGATTTAATTTATAAATTAGCACCAATAGCGCGGAGAAAGGAGCTAATTAATTTTTTCTTAATTTTTTTAATTATTTTTTTACTTTTTCCCTATGCTTTTGAGGCCAAAAACATCTATATTTCATCAAAAGCCCGGCTTGCGACTAAACTCCCGAAATTAGCCGAAGACTATTTTTCTTCAGATGTAATTATAGTAGCTAATTGGCCTACCATTTTAAGATCTACCACAGATTTGAATGTTGTGGATATAAACACTTTTTTGTTTAATCATAGTTTTCAAAAAAAACTTTTAGAGAGTAAAGAATTAATTTTTTTTCTAGAAGGGTATTTTTGCATTGATTCTTCCTGCAGCTGGAGCAAAGAGGCCTGTGATTTGATGAAAAAAGGTTTTAAGTTGATTCCTTACAAAGAATTTAAAGAAAAAGATATAAAGTTTACTTTTTATAAGATTATGGGCAGGCTTTGACAATTATTTTATTGATTTATCTCTTTGAGTTTTGTCAAGTTTTTCAATTGTTCTTGGATTAATTCTTTGTGGTCTGGAGAACTGGATATTCCATTATCAATAGCTTTATCAATATAATATTCTGCTTCTTTGTATTTATTGGTTCTAACATAAACTGAAATTAGATTTGTGTAAGCGCGGTAAAATTCAGGATCAACCTCAATTGCTTTTTTAAAGTTTTCTATGGCTTTCGGAATTTTTCCTTTATCGATAAAAATGATACCCAAGTTATTATAGATTTGAGGAATTTTAGGGTTGATCTTTTTAGCTTTTTCTAAATATTTTATTGCTTGGCTGTATTTGCCCAGTTGCCCAAGGGTTAATCCTAAATTTGTACAAATTTCTGGATTTTGCGGATTTATTTCATAAGCGCTTTTATATGTCTCCAAGGCTTGCTGGTAATTTTTTGCAGCAAGGTTTAATTTTCCGAGTTTTCTATAAACCATTAGCTTAAGCCCCTTATTTTTGATTTTTTTTACTTGTTCCTTTAGGAAAAGTCTATATTCTTGGAGGTCATCATTTTCAAGAGACTTTTTTGCGGTATTTAAAAGTTTTGAAGGTTTTTCTTGATTAAGGTTATGGAGAATAATTGCACCAAATAACAGCAATATGATAACGAGAATTATTGCAAGAAAAACATTAATTTTTTTATTTTTATTTTGTTGAAGATTATCTGTCATTTTTTTATTTTTATTTTAACTCATTGATAGTTTAGCTATAATTATTTTTTCTGTCAAGAAGATTTTAATTGTGTTGTTTTAATTTACAAATATTATTTCGTAATATATAATATACATTCAATTTATTGACTTATGAATGAACTTAGTTGGATATCTGAATAGAGATAACAATGAAAAAAGTACTGATTATTAAACTTGGTTATTCAGAAACATTGGAAGATGGAATAAGCCAGGATGTTAGTTTCGGTGATGTTTTAAGAACAACTTTTATTCTGCACTTTTTTAGAAATTACCAAATTAGTTGGCTTGCGGATAAACAAGTCCTGCCTTTGTTGGAAGGTAACAAATATATAGATAAAATTTTATTATGGAGGATTAGTGATTTAGAAGAATTAAAAGATAAATATTTTGATACAATAATTAATTTTGAAAAGTTAAAAGAAGTATACCAATTAATTGATTTATTAAAAACTAAAAACTTTTTTGGATTTTCTTCCACTACTCTTTATGACAAACAGAGGCATAGTTTAGGTAATCGTAAATTATTTAAATTATCTGAAAGCATAGAAAATAGGAAGAAGAATAGAGTCTGTTGGCAAAAAATTTTAGCAGAAGTAATTGGGAAAAAATGGAAAGGAGATACGTATACCCTTGGATATCAGCCTAAATCAGAAGAAAAATATGATATAGGGTTTAATTGGACTACGAGCAAAAGGTGGACCAATAAATCTTGGCCGAAAAAGCATTGGATAAAATTAGAACAATTAGTTAAAAGCAAATATTCGGTTTCGTGGCAAGAAGGCCTGAATAATCTTTATAAATATATGGAGTGGGTAAATTCTTGCCGTTTAATTATAACCGCAGATACTTTAGGATTGCATCTAGCTTTAGCTTTAAAGAAAAAAGTTATTGCATTGTTTGGCCCGACTTCTCCCCGTGAAATATTTTTTTATAATTCCAGCAAATATTTATTGCCGAAATCCCCTTATAGTTGCATACCTTGTTTCATGCCTAATTGTAAGCAAGATAAGCCTTGTATGGAGTTCATATTGCCGGAGATGGTTAAGAATAAAATTAATGAAGAATTTAAAAAAAATAGTAATCCCGCCAAGGTATAATTATGTAGCTGCTTTTTTAACTTTAGGCTGCAATATGAATTGTCCTTACTGTATTAATATGCATGGGGGCAAAAGTAAGAGTTTTTTAAGCAAATTAATTTCAGGTAAAAAATGGGTGGAAGGATTAAATCGCTTAGAATGCAGGAAAGATTTACCCATTACTTTTCAGGGAGGAGAACCGAGCCTGCATCCGGATTTTATCTGGATAATAAATAATATAAAACCGGATTTTAAAATAGATATTCTCACTAACCTTTCTTTTAACATTGATCAATTTATCAAGAAGGTAAATCCTGATCGTTTTCATAGGAATGTTCCCTATCCTAGTATTAGAGTCAGTTACCATCCCACAGAGATGAATTTTAATAATTTGATAGAAAAAGTATTAAGATTAAAGAAAGCTGGTTTTTCTATCGGAGTTTACGGTTTGCTTTATCCAAAATTTAAAAAAGATATTTTTACTGTGCAAAGAAAATGCAATAAATTAGGTATTGATTTTAGGGTTAAAGAGTTTTTGGGAAGGTTTGATGGAAAATTTTATGGAACTTACCGTTACCCTGAGGCTGTTTGCGGTAATCAGTTAAGGGATTGTTTTTGCCGGACCTCAGAACTTATCATTGGCCCCAATTGTGACATTTATAAATGCCATCATGATCTTTATAATAATTTTCCGGCCATTGGTAGTTTGCTAAATCCTGATTTTATAATAAAAGACATATTTAGAAAATGTGGTCAATTTGGGAATTGTAATCCTTGTGATATCAAGATAAAGACAAATAGGTTCCAGGTTTACGGCCATACTTCAGTAGAGATAAATAATAGAGAAGTTTGAAAATGAAAATAAACAATATTATATATTTTTGCTTTTTTATTTTATTAGTATATTTTTTTACAGTTTTTGAAACAAATTTTAATGGTCCAGATGAACCAATTTATTATTCTTATACAGAAAGTATTGCTGAAGATGGTGATTTTAACGTAATCAATAATATAGAATTTAATCAAGATGATGACTATCGCGGTTCACAAGGGTTAAATGTTTCTAAAACATATAATTATCCTGATTTTCATAATCATGGAGCGGTGATTCTTTGGGTACCATTTTATTTTTATGGAAAGTTTAGTTATTTTTTTGTTGAAAAATATAATTTATCAAAATTATTTTCTTTAAAAGATTTCACAAAGGGTATATTATCTTTCAGTACTCTTATTTTTGGATTTTTTACTCTTATTTTAACTTATAAATTCTGCAGAATCTTTTTCTCCAATAGACTTTCATTTTTTTCAACTATCGCAATATGTTTCGGCACCCCGTTTTTTTATTATTTATTATTTGAACCGGGTAACGCCCAAATTATTTCTGTATTTTTTTCTATTATTTCACTATGGGCCATAAGTTATGTAATAAAAATGAAAAAATGGCATTGGTTTGTTTATGGATTATTCTTTGGGATTTGCATTATTGTTAAAGCTGATCTTTGGTTTCAGATATTTTTCATTATATTTATTTTTTTAACTCTTTTTTTATTAAAAAAAACAAAGGGGATAAATGGTTTATTTTTCCTTTTGGGATTTTTTCCACCATTTTTATTAAAAACAGTAAATGATTTTATTAAATATGGAACTTTTCATATTGGAGAAATAGGAGTATTAAATTTTAAAAATTCTTACTTTTTAGAGATGCTTTTTTCTTCTTATCGGGGCTATTTTTATACTTCACCTATTTTATATATATGCCTGCTAGGCTTTATAATTACAATTATAAAGTTTTTAAAAAATTTTAAAAATTCAGGTAATGTAAAAAAATTAAATAATTATAAAAATAAAGATTTTTTTATCCTTATTTTAAGTTTATATTTATTAATCAAAATAATTATCATTTCTTATAATTACGCTTGGGCCGGAGGGACAACCGGAGCAAGAATCTTACTTACAGAATTTCCTATTTTTGTTATATTGTATGCATACGTTCAAAAAACACAACAGAAAAAAATTATAAAAACTATCTTTGGTTTTTTGTCTATATTTTTTGTTTTTTGGAATTTATTTATTATTTCTGAATATGTAGCTAATGTTGATTTAGGCTATGTTTTTTTCACACCTAAATGGGGTACAAGAATTAATTCATTTAATAGTATTTTAACTCTTTTATTTGAGTATAGAGATTTAGGATTAAAGTTGACCCTATGTTTTTTGCCAATATTAGTTGTTTTAATGTTCGCTTTTTATTTGGCAGGGTTTCAGAGGGATATACCCACTTCTTTTTGGTATGATAGAAAACACAATAGTAAGAGCGTATTTACAATTTTTTTCTTATTTACAATTTTTTTAAATATAACTTACGGTTATATGACATTTTTAAATATTTATAATAATAAAAATAATGTAGAAAAAATGAAAAAGAATAATTTTTTTAAAGGTGCTAAAATATTATCTATCAATGAGTTTGAAAAAAGAGAAAATATCGGGGCGATGAATGAAATGATAGAGTATTTTACCTTAAAGGGTGATTATGAGAGAGTAAGAAGGATAGAAAAACAGAAAGAGAAAATGTATTCAAAAATTAAATCATGGAAAATTTTGCAAACAGATTGATTCTTGATAGTCATAAGCTGAACTGGCATAAAGACAGGGTTGAAGCATGGATGAAAGGTGAGAGAGTTGCCCCCATCACTATTGATTGCGCTTTAACTCGCAAGTGTAACTATCGATGTACGTATTGTTTTGGACAGCTGCAGGCTAATGATGAAAAAAGAATGACAAAAGACGTGATTTTTAGATTTCTTGATGATGCCGCGCATATCGGAGTTAAAGCAGTGAGTTTTGTTAGTGACGGAGAAAGTACCTGTTCGCCTTATATCTATGATGCTATTTTAAGGGGGAAAAAAAATGGCCTCGATATGGCTTTGGGTACTAATGGATTTTTATTAAGGGATGATAAATTAGAGGAAATCCTACCTTGCTTAACATATCTTCGTTTTAATATCTCGGCAACCGAGCCTTCTTCTTATGCAAAAATAATGGGGTGTGATGAAAATAATTTTTACAAAGTTTATAATACCATTAAAAAATGCGTAAAAATAAAGAAAAAAAACAATCTAGATATTACCCTAGGTATTCAAATGGTTTTAATGCCGCAATTTCATAAATGGATTATTCCTTTTGCAAAATTTGGTAAAGAATTGGGGGTGGATTATGCAATTATAAAACATTGTTGTGATGATGCTTTGGGAAGTTTAGGAATAGATTATTCAAAGTATTTTACTTTGGTAGATGTTTTGAAAGAAGCTGAACGCCAATCCCGAGACAAGTATCTGGTTAAGGTTAAGTGGTCTAAAATATTAAGTGAGGGGAAAAGAAAGTATGCTCAATGTTACGGGCCGCCGTTTATAATGCAGTTGTCCGGTTCAGGACTCGTTGCTCCTTGTGGCGGCCTTTTTCATAAAAGATATAGTAAGTTTCATATAGGCAATATTGTGGATAAATCTTTTAAGAAAATTTGGCAAAGTGAACGCTATTGGAACATTATGGATTTTATTGGTTCAGAAAAGTTTGATGCTAAAAAAACTTGTGGAACTTTATGCTTGCAGCATAAGGTAAATGAATTTCTTTGGGATTTAAAACATCAGAAGGTAGCTTTTGATAAACCAAGCGGAGCCTTGCCTTTACATGTAAACTTTATTTAATTATTTTACATTTTCAAAATGAAAAGATTAAAATTAGACAGTCATAAACTTACCTATCATTTACCCAGGCTTTATCAGTGGTATAAGGGTGTAGATATTTATCCTATTTATATTGAAGTTGGTTTATATGGAGGCTGTAACCATCGCTGCATTTTTTGCGCTTTTGATTTTTTAAAATATAAGCCAGAAAGTTTATCTTTGGAAACTATCAAGAGATTTATTTATCAAACAGTAAGTAAAGGGGTGAAATCAATCTTGTATTCTGGGGAAGGCGAGCCTTTATTACATAATGATATTGCTGAGATTGTAAAATTTACAAAAAATAATGGTATTGATACTGCTCTTTCCACAAATGGAGTTAAGTTTAATCAGAAAATGTCAGAAAAAATCCTTCCTTTTCTTAGCTGGGTAAGAATTAGTTTGAATGGAGGTGCAAAAGAAAATTATGCTTCAATTCATCAGACAAAAAAAGATGATTTTGAAACTGTTGTAAATAATGTGAAGAAAGCGGTTAAGATTAAAAATAAGAATAAACTTAAATGTACAATTGGTGTTCAATTTTTATTAATTCCTCAAAATTATAAAGAAATTTTTAAATTAATTTCAGTTCTCAAAGATTCCGGAATAGATTATCTAGTTATTAAACCTTATTCTGAACATCCTTCAACAAAAAAGAAATCAATTTTTATTTTAGAAAATATAAATTTAGATAAATTAGAAAATAAAATAAATAAAATTTCAAAAAAACAAATAAAAATTATTTTTCGGCATCAAACAATGGTTAAAATGAAAGAAAAAAAACCTTATGAACATTGCTTAGGACTTCCTTTTATTGCTCATGTTAGCGCTGATGGATCAGTTTATCCTTGTAATAATTTTATTGGCAATAAAGAATTTATTTTAGGAAATTTATATTCTCAGACATTTGAAGAAATTTGGCAGAGCCAAAAAAGAAAAATGATTATGAAAAGAATATACGAAAAATGGGATGTTACTAAATGCCGTAAAGCTTGCCGGATAGATGATATTAATTGTTATCTTTGGGAGTTAAAACATCCTGATGGCCATGTTAATTTTATTTGAATTTATATTTTAATGGATAAAAAAAATATTATTATTTCTGTCTGCGTCCCGGCGTTTAATGAAGAAGATAATCTTAAACCAGCAGTTGAAGATTTGATTTCGAATTTAACGCCTCATGTTAAAGGCCTTGAAGTAATTATCGTGGATGATGGAAGTACTGATTTAACTCTGAAAAAAATAAAAATATTGGCTAGAAAATATCACCAGGTAAAAGTTATTAAACATGCAAAAAATCAAGGGATAGGTTCTTGTTATCAAAATGCACTAAAAATTGCTAAAGGGGATTATTATAGTTGGTTTCCTTCCGACCATGAAAATTCAGCTCAAGAATTAGTTAATAGTTTACCTTATTTATCCAAAGGCTGCATAGTAACTTCTAATCACTGCGATTATGATTGCCGGACAAAATTTCGTAAATTGTTATCTTATTATTATACTTGGATTTTTAATAAATGTTTCAGGTTAAATTTAGAATATTATAATGGTTTAGCTCTTATCCCTGTAAATATTTTGCGTTCAACTTATTTTGTCTCAAAAGGATTTACTATTGATGCAGAAAGTATAATTCATGTAGCTAAATCTGGATATAAAGTAGTAGAGCTGAGTTTTCCACTCAGGGAACGTACCTTAGGTTCTTCAAAAGCATTCAAAATCGCTTCTTTTTGGAGGATATTTAAAGATTTTTTTTCTATATTAGCGAAAGAAAAAGACTTTCTTTTCAGAAAGAATCGTTGATTTTTCTAATTATTATATGGCCATGAAAATAAATAAATATTTTCGATTTGTAAAAAAAATATTTATTTCTAAAATTAGTCAAAAAACTATACCCTTAATTGTAATTTTAAGTGTTATTAATCGTTGCAATCTTAATTGTTGGTATTGTTATGGAGAGCATTATAAAAAGGGGGATTGGAAGGATTTTACGACAACAGAGTTATTGGAGATAATTCGGGAATTAAGTTATTTAGGTACGGAAATTATTCAATTACAAGGAGGAGAACCATTAATACGAGATGATATAAAAATAATTATAAATCAAATTAAAAAATTAGGTATGATTTGTGATATGGTTACAAATGGAGTCTTGATTCCGGAAAAAAAAGAGGCTATTTCTGAGCTTGATAAAATTTGTATAAGCTTAGATGGCCTTCTTGAAACTAATGATAGGAATCGCGGCAAAGGTAGTTATAATCGTATTATTAAGGGGATAGAAACAGCTTATAATTTAAAGCTACCGATTCGTATTAGTACTGTTTTAACATCTCAGACTTCTAAAGAAGATATTGATTGGCTGGTAGATTTGGCTTCTAAATATGAAGCGGTTTTAAACTTTTCTCCTTCTTTTGAATTTATTTCAAAAGTTGATATTAATAAAATTGCTTCACACTCTATACCTGATGGCTATCTAAAGAGCCTTTTTCAGTATATTTTGGCGCACAAAAATAAAGGAGGGTCAATTCAGTTTAGTGCTAAAAGTTACACCTTAGCTTTACAATGGCCTTTTACCTATCAAAAAAGAGTTGCTTATGGCAGTGAAATGCCGGTAAGTTCTAAATATCCAAAATGTTATCATGGGAAATTTGTATTTTTCATCAATGGAGACGGAAGCTTATATCCTTGTTGTAATTTTTGGGGGCGTTCTGGATTGAATATTCGGAATCAAGGGCTGAAGAAATCGATTTTTAGCCTAAACAAACAAAAATGCAGAAGTTGCTATATTCCAGCTTATATTGAGCGGAATCTTTTCTTTGAGGGTTCACCGGCTGTGTGGTGGAATTATATAAAACAAGTTATTCGGGGGAGGGTATGAGTAAAAAAAATTGGTATAAAAATGAAGATATAGAAGAAATACTTTCAGAAGAAAAAGTTTCTTTGGTAAAGGAATATGTAAATCCAGGAATGGTTAAATTTTTTGAAGTGTTAAGGTTTGAAAAATCATGGGGGGCCTCAGCCGAAGGAACTTATATTACTTTAAAAGACGGCAGAAGAATTCTTGATATGACCGGAGGCAACGGTGTGCTTGGCCTAGGCCATAACCATCCACGGATATTAGCAGCCCGGTTTAAGGTAGCAAGCCAAAAGCGGCTTGAAATTTGTAAAGCATTTATTTCTCCCTATAAAGCGGCGTTAGCCGCAAATATAGCTTCTATATTACCGGGAGATTTAAAATATTCTTTTTTTTGCGGCAGCGGGGCTTTAGCTATAGAAGGGGCGCTTAAATTAGCTCAAAAACACCATGGCCGTAATAGAGCCGGGATAGCCCATACTGACCATTGTTTTCATGGAAAATCTCATGCTGCCATGTCGGTTTCAAGCCAAAAAGAAAACCGTAAATATTTTCAGTTGTTAAAAGAGTGTTATCAAGTCCCTTACGGGGATTCGGATGCTTTAGAAAAATTATTCAAAAAACACTCCTTAGGCAACAGCAAAAAAACAAACATTTGCGCTTTTGTTTTAGAACCTATCCATGGGGCTAAACTCACTTTTCCACCGGCTGGGTATTTAAAAGAAGTCCGCCGATTATGTGATAAATACGATGTTTTGTTAATCGTAGATGAGATATATACTGGTTTCGGGAAAACCGGTTTTTGGTTTGCTTTTGAACCTGAAAGGATTATTCCGGATATAGTTTGCTATTCTAAAACTTTCGGAGGGGGAAAAGCGACAATTGCAGGTTATACTGCACGCGAGCCTGTGTTTTTAAAAGCATATGGTAAGCCCGAGGATTCTATGATTCATTCTTCGACCTTTAGTGAAATGAGCGAAGAGTGTGCCACAGCAATAGAAGCTCTCAACATAATAAAAGATGAGAAGCTGTTAGAGAAGGCTAAAGAATTAGGTAAATACTTTTCGCTAAAGCTTCAAGCTCTTAAAGAAAAACACCCAAGGCGTATTTTAGATGTTCGTGGGCAAGGCTTACTATGGGGTATAGAGCTTAAGCCGATAGCTAACTGGCTTCTGCCAAAAATCAAAAAATCGTTTCCCGGCAAAGCACCGGCTTTATTAGCTTTAACCGGTGCTATAGTTATGGCTGAATTATTTCATTCATACGGTATTTTAACATATTTAGGGTTTAATCAACGCAATCTTCTTATACTTTCTCCACCGCTTTTGGTTAAAAAAAAGGAAATAGATTCTGTAGTTGATGTGTTAGATAAAGTCTTGTCTACTAATTGGGTAATTCTTAGCCACCGTTTTGGTGCTAGGTTTGCTTCGGGAATAGGCAAGAATTTATTCAAAAGAGGCTAGATGTAGCAGTATACGGTTAATAATGTATTTTAGGTTTAATAAAAATTATTTGAAAGGAAAGTTCACTTTTCTCTATTTTTCTTTTCTTTTTATTCTGCTTATTATTGTTTTTTATCCGAGTTTTTCTACGCCTCCCTTAAGTGATTCTTGGGAGATGTTTTACTCTTTCCACCATCTTGATGAAAAGCCAGGAGATATGGGCTGGCTTCATGTTTTAAATCATGATCCTTATGAACAGATGAGGTATCAGCCTCTCTCTCACATGTTTTATTATATTTTTCACCTTCTTTTTGGATCCAATTATTATGCTTATAATATTATTAACTTTTTATTTTATTTTTTCAGCTTATTAGTTCTGTATAAATTTTCTTTGTACTTTTCGGCAAACCGTAAAATAGCTGCATTATTTATTGGCCTATTTGCATTTTTATTCAGCCACTCCGATATTGTTCTTTGGAATTGCCATATATATGTAATCGCAGGGTTTAGTTCATTTTTGATTGGTTTTATCAAGTATATAGGCTTTCTTAAAACCGGAAAAAGAAAACAGTTATTTTTTACCTTGATATTTTTTATTTTCGGCATGTTGTGTTATGAATCTTTTTGGGCTTGGCCGTTTGTAATAATTATTATTTCATTTATGCAGGGGTTTAACAGGCCTTGGCAGAGCATAAAGAAAAAATTATTGAAACTAAACAGCTTATTCTTAGGGGTTGTTTATAGTTTATATATTTTGATTTTTTTCCTTACAAGATTGATTGGCACCTATAAAGAATCGGTTCATAATATTCCGGATTTTTTTAAATTAAGTGGATTTATAAAGGCAGGTTTTTTATCTTTCTTTAATTTTATTTATAACAATTTAGTTTTAAACATTTTCCCTTTACTGGCTTTTCCTTTGCGAATAGAGGAAAACTTATATTTAGGTGGGCCGGTGATAAGCATTATAAGTAGTGGCAATAGATGGATAGTTTATGCTGTAGGTGGGGCGGGGATGATCTTAGTATATTTATTTTTTTCTTTTCTGCGCAGAAAAAAATACATTGACACCTTTAACATTACTTTATTTTTATTGTTTTTATTATTTTCGGAAGTATATACGGTTATTTTTTGCAGGTTAGTAACTAATACTTCTGTTACTTATAGTTTAATTGAGCCGCGTTACCAATATATCCCAAATGCTTTTATAATCATAATTATAATTATGATTGCTAGCTGTGTTAAACTATTTAAAGCTAATAGATGCAATAAAATAATATCATTTTTTCTTTTATTTATAATTTTTAGTAGTAATGTTTTTTCTATTCGCAAAGCTGCCAATATATATCAAAGGGATTTAAGAGATTTTAAAAAGATGCTTAGAAATATAAAGACAGGCTTATCAGAGGGCTACATTAATAAAAAACAGAAATTATTTTTCCCCGAGGACCTTCCTGATTATCTGCCAAGCTTGTGTTGGAATATCGATTTGGGTAACCTTTTTATTGACGGCAACTACCAATGGTTATTTTCTAAAAAAGAAAATAAATATTTTACCGACAGCATTGAAAAAGCATTTTGGACCATTGATAAGGAAAATTTCTACATAACCAAAAAAAATTCTCCCTCTGCTTTAAAAAATCCTAAAAAAATAGTAAAAGGAAAAGGCAGGACAAGCCTTGGTATAGGTTATTTTTACCTTGACAAAAGAGAATATAAAAAGGCTGAATTTATGTTTAAAAGGGCTGTAGCTGATTTAGGAAACGATAAAGCCTATGTGGGGATTGGGGTTTTATATAACACTTTAAAAAAATACGATTTGGCGGCCAAGGCTTTTAAAATTGCCCTAGATATTAACCCTTATTGTGTAGATGCCTATATAGGGTTAGGTTATATCTATAATAATCAGGGGAGGTATAAGAAAGCAGAGAAGATGTTTAAGAAATCTATAAAGATAACCCCAAAAGACAATAATTCATACATTGCCTTATGGAATATTTATAGCAGCCAGGGAAGGTATAGAGAAGCAAAAGAGATGTTTGATAAAGTAAGGGAGTTAGAGTTAATATACAGGTAAATTTTTATTAAAAACGACAGGCAAGCCGGAGGAAAAAATAATTAAAAAAAGAGAAACTGCAAGGTTAAAGAAAATAGCGAACCAGGTAAGAATAAAAGTTTTAGAAATGGCTGTAAAATTAGGTGCCGGCCATATAGCTCCTTCTTTTTCCTGTATTGAAATTCTTACCGCTTGTTATTTTGGCGGCTTTTTATCTTTAAAACCTGAAGATTTTAAAAAAGGGAAAAAAGATTATTTTATAATGAGTAAGGGGCATGCATCTATGGTGTTGTATGTGGTTTTAGCCGAGTTAGGGTTTATTTCTAAAAAATCTTTAAATAGTTTCGCCCAAGAAGGCAGTAAATTAGGTGTGCATGCCGAAGATTGTATTCCCGGCATAGAAACATTTACAGGTTCTTTAGGCCATGGATTATCTGTTGGAACGGGTTTAGCTTTAGCGGCCAAAATGGATAAAGAAAAATATTATTCTTTAGTATTAATGGGCGATGGTGAATGCTATGAAGGGTCGGTTTGGGAAGCAGCTATGTTTGCGGCAGAGCATCAATTGAACAACCTGGTTGCGATTATCGATTATAATGGTTTTTCTGCTACAGCTGATCTTAAAAATTATCTAACACCTGAATCATTAAAAAGTAAATGGGAGGGTATGGGCTGGAATGTTGCTGTTGTAGACGGCCATTCGTTTGAGAAACTTTTGCCTGTCTTGAGAAATATTTCTTTGCGCCTGCCGGCTAAGCCTTTAGCGGTAATAGCTTTAACTACAAAAGGCAAAGGAATTTCTTTTATGGAAAATAACCCTATTTGGCATTATCGAGTTCCAGAAGGAAAAGAATTAAAAATGGCACGTGATGAATTAAAAAAAGAGGGAAAAGATCATGAGTAAGAGATGGGATAGAGGGATGAGAGATTTCTTCTTTGAATCACTTCTGCAAGAAGCTAAAAAAAATTCCAATATAATTTTGATTACCGCAGATACAGGAGCAATTTGCCATGATCAGTTTAAAGAAAAACTAAATAAACAATATATAAATGTAAGGGTTGCTGAGCAAAATATGATTGGTTTAGCTGCGGGATTAGCCAAAGCTGGGAAAATCGTCTATGTCTACGGAATAATCCCTTTTGTAACCATGAGGTGTTATGAGCAAATAAGGGTTGATTTATGCTGTATGAAATTGCCCGTAAATATTGTAGGGATAGGTGCCGGACTAGATTATTCTACTTTGGGGGCTACTCATCATGGCACAGAAGACATTGCCCTTATGCGCTTACTTCCTAATATGAAGATATATAGTCCTTCGGATGGCATAATGGCAGGTATTCTTGCAAAAAAAAATCACCAACAAATTGGGCCCAGTTATATCAGGCTTGATAGAATAGGGTTGCCTTTAATTTATGAGAGAAAAAAAGATCTTAATTTTTCTAAAGGATTTTCTGTTTTAAAAAAAGGTAAAGATGTATTTATCATTGCAACTGGGAGAATGGTTTACAGTGCTTTAAAGGTAGCTGAGAGATTGGCTAAAAGATCTATTGATATAGGAGTTATTGATTTATTTAGAATAAAACCGTTAAACAAAAAAGCAATCTGGAAAGATATTAAAAAAGTAAGGTATGTTTTGGCCTTAGAGGAACATTTTACCAGCGGCGGTATCGGAGAAGCTATGTCGGCTTTACTGGCAAGTAAGGCAAATTCTCCGAAATTTAAATCCATAGGGATACCAAATCAATTCTGTACTATGTATGGTCAAAGGAAACATTTATTGGATTTGTGTGGCCTTGATCAAGGGAATATTGTAAAAACTATAGAACAATGGATAAAAAAATAACACTGGCAATTATTCTTTTAATTTTATCAGTGATTATCCTTTTTTTGCCTACAATGATAAATTGGAAAGGGATTTTTCATGATGATCTTGGGATGGCAGAATTTCCTATCCAATATTCTTTAGCCTCTAATCTGCAAAAGGGAATTATACCCATATGGAATTCTTATACTTGGGGTGGCGCAGCCCCTTTTAACTTTAGTCTTTCTAATGCAGGAGGCAATTATTACCCTAATTGGTTATTTTATCTATTTGCTGATTTAGATAATTTAGATAGTGCTTATTGGTTAATTACTATTTTACCACTTTTTTCGCTTTATTTTTTAGCGGCTGCAGGAATGTTTGTTTTATTAAAAAAAATTATAAGATGCAATTATTTCCCAGCCCTTGTTGGCGCTATTATTTATATTTATAGCCCTGTTTTTGTTTATTATTATGGGTCTACTAATTCTTTAATAATGCAGGCTTGGCTGCCTTGGCTATTATATATATATATTACAAACGTTAGAAAACCACGGTTGTGGAAAGTGTTTTTAGGAGGGGTAATTTTTGCGTTTGTTATTATAGCGGGCAGGCCTCACTTTTTGCCTTTTATAATGATTATTTGGGGTGGTTTTGTTTTTTCAGAAATATTTGTTAACCGACATTCTAAAGGCATTGACAAATTTAAAAAACCACTGTTGCCGGCTTTTTTTATTTTTATTATAGGGATATTGTTTAGTGCAGTATATTGGATCCCTTTGTTAGATACTGTTTTACATTCTGAACTATATACACAGTTAACTGCTGATGTTGCCTTATCTGAAAATCTTGCTAGTTTAGCCCCTTCTTATTTGATAACCCTTTTTCTGCCCGATTTTTTTGGCGGAGTTACTGGTAAAAATTTTATTTTTAAGCCTTTAATATTTTGCGAAGCCAATATGAGTGGAGGGTTGATAACGGCATTTCTAGTAATTTTTAGTATCTTTATGCTTTTTATCTTTTTTTCACGGCGAAAACGGAATAAAATCTACCGCCGCTTTATAATAATGGGGTTTTCTTTCTATCTCATCTCTATTTTATGTGCAATGGGCAAAAATACATTTTTTTACCGGTTACTCGTTGGATGGATACCTATAGTTGGCGGTTTTCCTTTTCCAATAAGGTATAGGTTCATTCAGTGTTTTGCTACAAGCTTATTGGTAGCTATAGGCCTGAGTTATTTAATTAGTTCAAAGTTTTTTATTAAGAAATATTTATTAAAAAGGTTGTGCTGGGGTTATATAATTGTTTCTTTTGCGGTTATAATCCTAGTTTTATTATTACCCCAAGATAGGGGAATAAGGGATTTATGGAGTGGAAATAATGATTATGGAATAGAAGGCTATTATCGGTTGAAGGCCCCGGCAGGGGCCTATACTCCCAGGATTTCCCGCATAACCAAGATAAGAGTATTTTTTGATGGTGAGTCTAAAGGAGAAATAAGGTATGCAAGTAATCATCAACTTTTGCCTCGTGATGGAACTTTGGTTAAGAAGTATTCTGTACCCGAAGAAGGGTGGTATGAATTTGATGTAGACATACCGCCTCATAGATTTGTATGGGTGTATCCTGTTTCTGGTTTTGGCAGTATCGGGTATTGGGTGGAAAACCACGACCCCGGCTTTAAATTTAATGACGGGCAATGGCATATTGATATGGGTTATAATAGTATCAGCATGTATCAGGCCCCGGCTGTAGTTAGCTCTTCTTTATATTCTAAACTTAAAAATAATTCTGTCGCTAAAACCCCAGTAATTATTTCTTTTTTTTACTGGTTAATAGGTTCTGTGATTTTAATTATAGGGATATATTTTTTACCTTCAAAAAAGTTGGGCTATTTGCTAGGAACAATTGTTGTCATAGAGTTTTTGGTATTTGGAATGTTAGCTTTTTATAGGTGTGAATATACGGATGCCCATCACACTCCTTTTCCGGAGCACTACCGGTACTTAAAACCTTCAGACCATCCTATGGCCCAGGCAATGGCTGTTCAATTGCCGGCTGTAGTAGGTAATTCTAAATTACGTATTGCTTCCGACTACCCTTATTATGATAATTTTGCCCTGTTAAACAGTTCATATAATAATTATGCTTTAATGGGTTATGGGGTATACCCTCTTGAGAAAAGATTTAAGCATGCGATTGAAACTGCTTACGGCCGGCCCATGGATTATGGCATTTATGAAAAAAGAATTTATCCCGGCAGTTCCGCCTTTTTGAATAATTTTTCTGTAGGTTATTTTTTGGGTAGTGATGTTGGAGAAGTTTTCCCTGAAGAGAAGCGTTTTTCACTGCCGGGAAATTTTAATTTATTTGTCCATATTAACCCTTGGGCTTTGCCCCGTGCCTATACGCAAGATAAGGTAATTTTTGCTTCGGAAGAAGAGCAAATTAAACAATTAGTTTTTGGTGATTTACGCAAGGCAGTGTATATGGACTTTGATGAAAAAATAAAAGCTGAGGCTAAAAGTAAAGGCGGCCCTCAAACTGACTACTCGTCTCATTTTGAATTATTGCAAAATAAGAACAAAATCAAGAGTGTTAACTTTGATAATCCTAATCAGGTAGAAGCCGATATAGAAGTATCTGAACCTGCGATGCTGGTATTTACTGAAGTGTGGCACCCCGGTTGGAAAGCTACTGTTGATGGGGAGCCTGTTAGAATACACCGGGTAAATTACTGTCAACGTGGTGTTTGGTTAGGCCAAGGCCAACACCGGGTAAAATTGAAGTTTTCGCCGTTAGCTTGGAGAGTTGGGCGGGGAATTTCATTAGGCTCTATTATTTTGATATCCACTTTAGTAATTGTTTTTGGCAGAAAAAGAAAAAAATGAATAAGTTAATATTATCTGCTTTTTTAGGTTTAATTTTTCTGGGATTCGGGAGTTATTCTGCTGAAATTGAAAATAAATCGACAAAAGCAGAATATAATTCTGAAAATCATATAGTATATATAAAAATAGCGGAAGGTTATCTAGATTTAAAAAATTACGATGAAACAGTGAAGAATTATAAAAAAGCTCTTGATATTTTGAGAAATTTAATTGAAAAAGATAGTCAGATGGCTGTTGATTCTTTCGGAAAAGGAAAACAAAAAAAGTCAAAAGAATATTATCAAAGAATTATTAAACTTAATTTAAAAGCTGCAAAAGTTTATATGAAATTAGGTAGTATTTACAGCCAAAAACAAGATTATGGGAAGGCAATAGAGTCGTATCAAAGATCTTATTCCTTTAACCCAAATGAAAATAAAGCCCGCCAATTTTTAAAAGATATATACGAAAAAATAGGTTATAAAAAGCGGGTTAATACCTTTCAAGAAAGAATTTTTCCTGAAAGCCTTCATTATGGGGGTATGGATTTGCATTTAACAAAAGGTATTAAGTTCAATCCAACTTATTTGGCTGAGGTTTTCTATAAATTAGGAAATAAATATCTAGAGAAAAATGAGTACAATAAATCAATAATATATTTTAAGAAGGCGATTTATTATAAACCAAACTATGTTAAGCCTTATATTGCGCTAGCGAAATCTTTTAAACAAAAAGGCCAATATAATAAAGCAATAATGTATCTACGGCAAGCTCTTAAGGTTAATCCTAATAACTTTAATATCTATAATCTTTTGGGGGAAATTTATGAAAAAAAAGGCCAATATAATAAAGCAATAGAATATTTTCAAGAGTCTTTAGAAATTAACCCTAATGATTACAGTATCTATAATTTTCTTGGAAATATTTATAGTAGGTTAGGTAAATCTAAAAAAGCAATACGATATTTTAGAAAAGCTTTAGAAATTAATCCCAATAGCCCTGAGACTCATTTTAACTTAGGGTATCATTATCTCAAAATTGGTTGTGAAGGCGAGGCTTTCAAGGAAATCAAAAAATTGAGGCAGTTACAAGAAGATAATTGGGCAAATGTATTAATAACCGAAATTATAGAGAAGAAGGTGCCCAAAAGTAGAGGTGTAAAGTAATTGTTATGGCTATAAAAATATTTATTATTTAATAAAGCTTATTGATATGGAAGAAAAATCTGGTTTTAAAAAAAATAGTTTTTGGGCAAAAAAAATTCCTAGGGGCAAATCCTATCTATACCCTGGCAATATTATTAAAAGTATTGTAAAGTTGGCTAGAACAAATGTTAATAAAAATAATTATGTTGAGTTGTTCGAAAAGGTCTTTGCAAAACATTTTAATGTAGATTCAGCTATAGTTTTTCCATATGCCAGAACTGCTTTCCATTTTATTTTTAAAGCTTATAATTTTCCGTCTGACGCTGAAATACTTATTACGCCAGTCACAACCAATGAAATAATAAATGTTATCCTTTTGAACGGATTGAAGCCTGTCTTTGTTGATCTTGGCCACAATACCGGCAATATACAAGTAGACAAAATCGAAGAGGCTATAACCAAACGTACCAAGGCTCTTTTGGTAACTCATCTTAATGGTGTTCCATCAAAAATGGATTTGATACTGAAAATCAAGAAAAAATATGACCTTGTTGTTTTTGAGGACGCTTCTCAATGTATTGGTGCAAAATACAAAAATAGTTATGTTGGTTCTTTTGTTGATGCTGGGGTTTTCAGTACCTCTTTTCATAAACCTTTATCCACATTTACTGGGGGTGTTGTCATAACAAATAACAATAAAATGTATAAAAAATTAAAGGAGTATGTTTATGCTTTAGATAATGAAAAGATTTTTTCGTTAATTAACTCTACCATAAAAGAATTAGTCCTATATATTTTTTCAAATTCATATGTTTTTTCTTATTTTACCTTTTATTTTATAAAATTGCTTAATTCATTCTCATCAGGCTTGTTTGATAAGATACAGCATTTTGATTTTTATAAACCTAGGCGATGGAAAAAAATGCCAAAAAAATTTTGTCGATCTTTCTCTCCTTATCAAGCAATAATAGGGTTAGAAGCCTTTAAAACTTTTCAAAAAGATACAAAAAGAAGAAGCCATTTGGGGTATTTATTATTTTCGGAACTAAAAAAAAATTTTATTCCAGGCCTTTTAGAAATTCCTTCTAATTCATATTGTATTTTTTGGAGATTTCCTTTATGGGTTGATAATCCTGAAGCTTTTAGGAGATATCTTTTTAACCGGGGAGTAGGCACGGCAGTTTCTGGACTTGATTGTTATAGCAGAAGCATTTTGTTTAAGGAATTTAATAAAGATACCCCCGAAGCTTTTAATTTTATTGATAATATGGTATTTTTGCCGATTTATCCGAGTATGAATGAAGAAGAAGTCAAATATATAGCTTATATAACTAAAAGATATTATGAAAATAATTAAAAGATACCTAAAAAGTGAACTTTCCTTGAGAGAAGCTTTTAAATTTATTCCAAGTTTGGGTTTTAATCTCTTTTCGCTTTTGTGCAAAGATAAAAATTATCATAACCCAACTTTTTTAACTTGGATATTAACTGATAAATGCCAATTAAAATGTAAGCATTGTTTAAGAGAGGCTATACCTTCTTTTTTGTCAAAGAAGGAACGGCTTGGAATTGCAGAAAAAATAGTTAATTCTTCTGTTAATTGGGTTTCACTTACAGGGGGAGAGCCGCTTATCATTCCTGAATTAATAGATATTTTGCGAATCCTAAAAAAGAAAAATAAAAAAGTTACTATCACAACTAACGGATTGGTATTGAGTGAATTTTTAAAAGGCTTAATCGAAGTGGGTTTGGATGCTGTGCATATTAGTATGGATAGCCATAAAAGGGAAATTCATGATTCTTTAAGAGAGTGCCCTGGTTTATTCGATAAAGTGTTAGAATCAATTTCAACAATTAAAGCGAAACGAAAATCAAAAGGGCCTCTTATAAAATTACGGTGTACCATATCTAAAAAAAATTATCGGCAGTTATCAGATTATATATATTTTTGGAAAGATAAAGTTGATTCTATCCATTTTCAGCCAATTACTGATGGGAATATGAATTATGTAAGGGAAAAAAGTTTATTGTTTAGCAAGAAAGATGAAAAACCTTTTCGCAATATTTTTTCTGAATTACAAAAAAAATATAGTTTTTTTAAAAGTAGTTATTATAGGTTAATGCCGGAATTTATTTTTGATAGAGAGAATTTTTATAAAAAATTGAATTATAAGTGTTTATTAGTAACCTCGTCTGGTTTATATTTACTTCCTAATGGGAATGTAACTGTCTGTTATGGGCGTAAAGAATATATAGTGGGTAATGCTACAACCGAGACTATTGATGAAATATGGGAAAGAAAATCTACTATGGAGGTACGAAAAAAAATATCAAATATTCGATCCGGGCCTTCTGGTACAGGTTGTTTTTGTTGGGAGCCGAACACCCAGTTTAACCTTTATCTTTCATCTTTATACAAGTATTTCAGAAAATTTAGGTAAATTAGCTAAAAAATATATCGATATGGCTGAAGAAAATACAATATCAGTAATAATACCGGCACTTAATGAGGCAAAAAACATTGAAGCTACAGTTGATGCAGTTATTCAATCAGTTAATAATTACTTTGACGATTACGAAGTTTTTATTTTTAATGACGGCAGTATTGATAAAACCGGAAAAATAGCAGATCAGATAGCATCAACAAATAGAAAAGTCAAAACTATCCATCATAAAAAACAAAAATGTTTAGGAGGAGTTTATAAAGAGGGTTTAAAGTTAGCAAATAAAAATTATTTAATACTTGTGAATGGTAAAAACGATATTACAGCTAATAATTTAGATAAAATATTTACGTTAAGAGGCAAAGCTGACTTAATTGTACCTTATACTCTTAATATTAATGATAGGTCTTTATCTAGAAAAGCTATTTCTAAATTATTTGTTATGATTTTAAATATTATTTTTAAGCTCAAGTTATATTATTATAATCATTATGTTTTGCACAAAAAAGATATTGTAGATTCTATAAGTATAATTACGGATAGTTATGCTTTTCAAGCTGAAATTCTAATAAAGTTGATTAAAGCAGGGCATAGCTACAAAGAGGTTGGTGTTGTTGATAAATTCGAAAAAGACATAAAAACCAAAGCTTTTTATCTAAATAATATTTTAGGTGTAGGAGTTTTTTTATTGAAAATGATAGGTGAAATCTATTTGAAAGGCTACTATAAGAGATATGAATATTTTCGAAAAAATTAATGTTTTGCAAAAAGTTGCTAAAATTATATTATTGAAAAGGAAATTTCCTTTGGCGCTTACCTGGAATATTACGTATAGATGTAATTTGCAGTGTATTTATTGTGGTTCATGGCAGAATAAAAGTGAAGAATTGGACACCAAAGATATATTTGCAATAATTGAGGAATTTAGTAATTTAGGTGGAAAATTTATAAAATTCAGCGGAGGAGAGCCGTTATTAAGAGAGGATTTATCAGAAATTATTGATTTTTGCAAGAAAAAAAATCTTTTCGTTTTATTAAATTCCAATGGAGTTCTAATCAAAAAAGATTTCAAGAAGATTAAAGATGCTGATGAAATACAGTTAAGTTTAGATGGGCCAGAAGAAATTCATGATTTTATCAGGGGAAAGGGTATATATGAAAAAGTGATAGAAGCAATAGATGCCTGTAAAACCAATAATATAAGTACAAATCTTACAACTGTTTTATCTAAATATAATATTGATATTAGTAGCATCAGCCATATTTTTGATATAACTAAGAAATATAATATTGCAGTTCAATTTCAACCAGCCGATCAAATGTTTTCTGTTTATAGCAATAAAAATATTCGTCTACTTTATAGCCCCAGTGAAAATGATTTTAGAAAAATTATTTCTTTTCTTAAAAAAGAAAAGAAAAAAGGAAATAGATACATTGGCAATAGTTATTCTGCCTTAAAGCATCTTTATTATTGGCCAACTGCAAAAAAAGTAGAATGCTTTCTGTTTTTATTTCATTGTCATTTGGAGCCTGACGGAAAAATGTCTTTTTGTAGTGAATTTGAGAATTACCGTAGATACCTGGTTCCGATAAAAGGAAATTTTAGAAAAGCTTTTAATAATTTATCACTGCCTCACCCTTGTAGTGAATGTTGGTGTGCTGATATTGAATATAATTTATGTGGAGAGCTAAAATTAAATAGTTTAATAGAGATGTGGAAACGGTTTAGCCGTTTGTAATAATAATTTTTATTTTTATGAAAAATATACCTCGTTTTATGACATCGTTAACATTAAAAGAATTAATTGGCGCATTATTTTATAAAAAAGATATTGATGATTGTGAGGCGCTTGAATTATTTTCTAAAAAATTTGCTGAATATATCGGAGTTTCTTTTGCTTTGCCTACACCTTCAGCAAGGGTAGCTTTAGCGGCAATTCTTAATGCAATAGAAATTCCGCAGGGTGGAGAGGTAATATTACCTTCTTTGGTTTACCATTGCATACCAAAAATGTTCCAGGAGTTTGGCTTCCGGCCGCGTTTTGTAGATATAAAACCAGATACATATTGCATAAATGCGGATCAAGTCGAAAGTAGTATTTCTGGTTCAACCGTAGCTATTATGCCTACGCATCTCTATGGCCGTGCTTGCAATATGGAGGCTATCATGCAGATTGCTGAAAATAATGATTTAACAGTTATCGAAGACTGTGCCCAAAGCTGTGGTGGATTTTATGGTAATAAACGATTAGGAAATTTTGGGCAGGCAGCTATTTTTTCTCTTCATCCTCATAAAAATATTGCTGGATTAGGAACAGGGATGCTTGTTACTAATTCTAGAAAAATAGCAGATAAGGCTAAGTCTTGGTTAAAACAATTTCCTCTTATGAGAAAATTAACTTTAATTAAACAATTATTTTATGCTTTTAATGTTTGTCTTGCAACTAAGCCGTTATTCTGGAATAATATGATACTTCCAGTTTTAAAGCTCAATAGTTTAACGGGGATAGATGTAATTGATTCTTTAACTAGTGAGTCTTATGTTCTAAAAAAGGTAAATATTAAAGAATGGTTTATGCCCTTGCCTTTACATGGAAGATTGGGTTTAAGTCAATTAGATAAATTAGATATTTTAAATAAAAAACGAATCCAAAATGGCAATAGGTTGCTAAAAAGCCTTAAAAATATAAAAGGAATAGATTTACCTTCATTTTCGCTTTATGGGGAGAATATATATTCGACATTTGTTATCCGTGTTCAAAATCGAAAGCAATTTCGTCGGGATATGCGCCGTTTAGGCGTAGATACACATAAAGGGGATATGTCCGTTGGCCCTTATTTACCAGGACTTATAAATGCTGGCGAATTTTATATGGCTGCTGATGTTGTACAGCAAATGGTCCATTTACCAGTTTATCCTCAGATGGATGAATTAGATGTCGGCAGAGTTGCTAAAGCTGTGGCTAAAGCTTCTTCTAATTACAAATATTAGTAATGAATATTTTAGAAAAAATTAACATTTCCCAAAAAGTTTTTAAAGCGTTGCTGCTTAAAAAAAAAATACCTTTATATATTACTTGGAATATAACCTACAGATGTAACCTTAAATGTAGGTATTGCGGCTGGCCAGAAAATGCAACGTTGGAGTTAGATACAGAGAGAATAAAATATTTGATTGGAAAAGCAGTTTCTTCTGGCACAAAATTTATTCATTTCAGCGGAGGAGAGCCGTTATTAAGAGAAGATTTATCAGAAATTATTGATTTTTGTAAGCAGAATGAAACCTATCTTTTAATCAGTTCCAATGGCATGCTAGTTAAAGAAAAAATTAATCAAATCAGTAAGATAGATGAAATTAAATTAAGCTTAGACGGCCCAAAACATATAAATGATTATGTAAGAGGCCAAGGCACTTATGAGCGAGTAGTTGAGGCGATCGATATTTGTAAAAAAAAAGGCATGAAGGTAGAAATAAATACAGTTATATCAAAATATAATACAGAAAGTATTCATCATCTTACTGAGTTAGCTGAACAGTTTAACATTAAGGTTCAATTCCAGCCAGCTACTCAAACTCATTCAGGTGATAGCGATAGAGATATTACAAAAGAGTTGCCAAATATAAGGAATTTTAAAAAAGCGGTAGATTTTCTTATAAACGAAAAGCTGAAGGGTAATCAATATATTAGCAATAGTATAAGTGGGCTAAGATTTTTCTATAATTGGCCACATACTTCTAAATTGAGTTGTCTAATGAGTTTAATTTCGTGTGTCATAAGTCCCGAAGGAAAAATCTTTATTTGCGATAATTTTCCTGATTATCATAAATATTTAGTACCAATAAATAAAAATTTTAGAGAAACATTTAACAATTTAAAATTTCCCTATTTTTGTCCAGGTTGTTGGAACAGTTCTATGCTTGAATTTAATTTAATTAGCAAGTTAAAAACAGATATTTTATCAGCAGTATTTAAAAAGGTCACGAGACGGCTATGAATTTTGTTCCTTGGTGGAAAGTAAATTTGGGTGAAAACGAAATTGAAAGGGTTAAGAATTCTATAAGAAATAGAAGTATTACTCAAGGGCCTGTTACCGAAGAGCTAGAAAGGTGTTTAGCAGAAACTCTTGATATTCCTTTTGTTATACTGGTTACAAGTGGCAGCATGGCTCTCCTTGCAGCTTTGGTTGCTTTTGGTGTTGGACCCGGAGATGAAGTTATTGTTCCTGATTTAACCTTTGTTGCTACTGCCCAGGCTCCTTTAATTTTAGGAGCAAAAGTAAAGTTAGTTGATGTTGAGCCTGAAAAATTAACTATTGATTTAAATAAGGTAAAAAAATCTATTACAAAAAAAACCAAAGTAATTATTCCTGTTCATTTAAATGGCAGGGCGGCAAATATTGAGGGGATTAATAAATTAGCAGATGAATATAATATTAGGGTCATTGAAGACACTGTTCAGGCATTTTATTCAAAAAATTCTTTTGGTTATTTGGGGACTCAATCTGATATCGGCGTTTTTTCTTTAGGAGTTACCAAAATTATTACAGCAGTTCAGGGAGGTTTTTTAGCTACTCGGGATAAAGCTGTATTTGAAAAACTAAAGAAAATCAGAAACCATGGTTTATCCCCGGAGGAGAACTATGATATTTTTGGCTTCAATTTTAAATTCAATGATGTTTTAGCTGGGATAGGATTAACTCAAATCAGAAAATTAGGGAAAAAAATAGAAACACAGAAATATAACTATAAATTTTATAGGAACACACTTAAAAAATTAAAGCATATTAAAATGATTGATGTTAATATAGAAAAAGGTGAAATACCTTTATGGATTGAAGTGTATAGCAAAAAAAGACAGCAATTAATCTCTTTACTCGCTAATCAAGGGATCCAAGCTAAACCATTTTACCCTAATCTTAATAAATTATCCTATTTAAATAGCAACGGTAATTTTAAATATTCAGAATTTTATTCCAGTTATGGGTTAACACTTCCAAGTGGACATGGGCAATCCAGACAGGATTTAAAAAGAGTAGTTAAAGCATTGGAAGAAATTGATTCTATTTTTGAAAATGAAATTAAAAATAAATAGTTGATTATGAAGTATAGTAAAATCATTGTTAGAGGCTTACATTTTTTAACCGCAAAAATTATGAACCAAAGGATTCCTGTTCAGGTTCATATCCGTTTGCTTGAGCAATGCAATAAAAACTGTAGTTATTGTAAGGGGGATTACCCTGTTAATAATCAAGAGTCAGCAGCTACTAGTGAATTTTTAAAAGTGATAGATGGCTTTGTAGGTTTAGGGGCTAAACGATTTACCCTATTTGGAGGCGAGCCTTTGCTTTATGATGGTATTGAGGCAATAGTTGATCGGATAAAATATCATAAGGTGAATTGCTCGATAATAACCAATGGCAGTTTAATTGGTCAACACAAAGCATTATTGGAAAAAATAGATTTGTTATCTGTTAGTTTAGACGGCGACAGGAACTGTCACGATGCTTACCGTGGCGAAGGTTCATACAATCAGGCTATTCATGCAATTGAATTAGCTAGAAGCAAAGGAGTGCCGGTTCAATTACTTTGCACAATAACCCGTCTAACCGATCCAAAATTACCATATTTAGCTAAAATTGCTGATTATTATAATTGCACGATAGACCTTGAGCAGCTGAACCCTTTATTCAACCCTGATGGGACTGTAACATTAAGGCAAGAAGATCCCGGTTTAGATAAAATTAATAGTTTGATTGATTATCAATTAAAACATAGGAACCTTAGAATGGTTAACAGTGCATATGTTCTTAGATATGTGCGTAGATGGCCATTAGGATATAATGTTTTTCGTTTGTTTAAAGATCAAATTCCTGCTAATACCCGTTTGATAAAATGCTATGGGGGAAAATTTTCTGCTGTAGTTGAAGCTAATGGTGATCTTCTTCCCTGTTGTTTAATTAGGCCAGATTACCGGCCAGTTAATGTTTTTAAACTTGGGGTCAGGAAAGCTTGGAGAATAATGCCTGCTAACAACTGTATTGCATGTCGTTCTATTGGGTATAATATGTTTAATTCACTTTTTTCTTTAAATGTTAACTCTCTTATTCATTTATTAGGTAGAGAAAAAATTAATAAATTTTGTTGAGTTAAATTATTTAATCTTATGGGAGAAGTTATTTTCAATAAAGATAAAATAATCAAAATCGATAAGCGAAAAGTTAGCGAGCTAAAGCGAAAAGCTTCTATGAGTTTATCTGGCAAGATAAGATTATGTCTTCATAAAGATATCCAAGAATCTTTGCATGAAATGATTATTGTTCAACGAAAAGATATTTATGTAAGGCCACATAAACATAAAAGCAAGACAGAGTCTTTTCATCTTGTAGATGGAAGTTTTTTCATTATACTGTTTAACAGTAAGGGGGGAGTGATTTCAAAAATTTTTATGGATGATAAACAAAATGAAGCTAATTTCTTATGCAGAATAGATGCAAATATTTGGCATACAATTGTACCTATTTCTGATTTTGCTATTTTTCATGAAATAACAAAAGGGCCTTACATTGGGAAAAAAGATAGTGTAATGGCACCTTGGGCGCCTGCACAGAATAGTATCGAAGCTAAAAAGTTTATTAATTCTTTGTTAAAGTAATAGATACGAAAAATAATTTCAAAATGAGTAAATTTTATTCTGACTTAAAAATATTTCGTTTTGCTTCTAAGTTGGAAGATATTTCAAAGGGGATTTTATCAGCGCCTCTTCATGTGCGTTTAAAACCAACGAACAGGTGTAACCATGGTTGCTATTATTGCTGTTATCGCAATAAAAATTTATATTTAAGCCAATTGTTTAAAGAAAATGATGAAATTCCTTGGGAAAAAATGAAAGAAATCATTAATGATTTAAAGCTAATGGGGGTAAAAGCTGTAACACTTTCAGGGGGTGGTGAACCTCTTTTATATCCCTGTATTTATGAAACAATAGATATTTTGGCCAAATCAGGTATCAAGGTTGCTGTTTTAACTAATGGAAGCCTACTTAAAGGAAAGATTGCAAAAATTTTGGCCGAAAAAGCTACTTGGATTCGTATATCTATAGATGCAGCTGATTCTAAAAATTATTCTGAAATTCGTAGAGTAGGCAGTAAGGAATTTGGCAAGGTATGTGAAAATATATATAATTTTTCAAAAAAACGAAAAAGGAGATGCCAGTTAGGAATAAACTTTATTGTTATGAAAGAAAATTATAGAGATGTTTATAAATTTTTAAAGATTATGAAAAAAATTGACGTTGACCATGTTAAAGTATCAGAATCCGTAATTGATACAAAAAAGGAAAAAAATAAAAAATATTATTCTCACTTTATAAAATCAATTAAACAACAAATTGAAAAAGGTATTTCTAATTTATCCGATGATAAATTTTCGATTATTGACAAATTTGAAGATTTCGGTTTAGAAAGTGATTGCTATAATAAAAAATATACTAGATGTCTTTTTATGCAATGCTTAACAGTTATTGGGGCAGATATGAACGTGTACACTTGCCAGGATAAAGCTTATACCAAAAAAGGTAAATTAGGATCTATAAAAAATAGACGATTTAGTCAGTTATGGTTTAGTAATTCTAATAAGAAAAAATTGAGTAAATTAAACCCCAGTAAAAATTGCAATCATCATTGTACGCAGCATAAGAAGAATTTAATGTTATTCGATAGTTTTGAATTGGATAAAAAACATTTAGAGTTTGTATAGTTGAAAACTTAAATATAAGGAGGGTACAGATGCCATTTGTAGATTTTATGTCTCGGTTACACACAAAAACTAAACGTAATTATCTAGAAAGAATGGTTAAACACGATAAGCCTCATTGTGCAGAGATAGCAAAAAGGCTTGATAAGGATTATTGGGACGGTGACCGCAAATACGGCTATGGGGGTTATTATTATGATGGGCGGTGGGAAAAAGTTGCAGAAGATATGAAAAAGCATTATCGCTTAAAATCAGGTAAAAAAGTGTTAGATGTAGGCTGTGGAAAGGGTTTTTTTCTCCATGATTTGAAGTCTTTAAACCCTGGCTTAGAAGTTAGAGGTTTAGATGTATCTCAATATGCGTTAGATAATGCTAAAGAAGAGATAAAAGATTCTTTGGATTTAGGTTCGGCTTATGATTTGCCTTACCCGGATAATTATTTCGATTTAGTAACGTCAATTAATACTTTGCATTATTTATATATTAATGAACTAAAGAGAGCTTTAGAAGAGATAGAAAGAGTGAGTAAATGCAATTCCTATATAGTGGTTGAATCTTATCGAAATGAAAAAGAGAAAGCAAATTTATTATGCTGGCAGCTTACCTGTGAATGTTTTTTTACTCCCCAGGAATGGAAATGGCTTTTTAAAGAATTTGGTTATACTGGAGATTACTCTTTTGTATTTTTTGAATAAAAGCATAATGTTAAATAGTAGAAACAAATGCTTCCTTATTTTTCGTTTATAGTTGCAGTTCGTAATTGTCAGAATTTTATTTCTCCTTTGATTAATTCTATTTTATCTAATACTTATAGGTCTTATGAACTTATTTTTGTAGATGATGCTTCTGTTGATGGAACTAAAGAGGAAATTAAAAAGTTTAAAAATATTAGGTTTATTTCTTTAAAAAAACAAAAAGGGCCGGCTCATGCACGTAATTTAGGGGCATTGGAAAGCAAAGGTAGGATTCTTGTATTCTTAGATGCAGATACAATTGTATCACCAGTTTTTTTCGAGACTATTAAGCATTATTTTGATTCTAAAAATATAGATATTTATCATTTTGTAAGTGATAAATATCCAGTAGCCGGATCTACTTCTCTTACATCAATCTATAAAGCTTTAGAATGGTATTGGTTCAGGACAAAGACAGGCTTGACTATGACTCATAATCAGTTTGCAGCTAACGGTGGAGCGATTAAAAAGAATCTATTCATACAAATGAGGGGTTTTAACGAGTATTTTACTAAACCAAGTGTTGAAAGTTTTGATTTTGCTTTTAGGCTATCTCCCGAGGTAAAAGTTTTGATGGGAGGTAAACCGATTTTTAAACATTATTTCGGCAAGTTTCGCCATACCTATAAAAAAACTTTAAAGCGAGCTTTTCAATTTGGCAACTTACCAAAAATTAAAAGAGATTTGTGTTATGATAATAATAAATTATTCGGCTCTTTAGCGAGTTTTTTAGTTTTTGTGTTTGTTTTATTATTTTTTGTCATTCCCTACTCTTTTCCCTTTCTTTCTATTATTTTCCTTCTCCACCTTTATTT
The DNA here is from genome assembly GCA_964605645.1 of uncultured Planctomycetia bacterium. Taxonomy (GTDB): domain Bacteria; phylum Omnitrophota; class Gorgyraeia; order Duberdicusellales; family 4484-171; genus PXAH01. The sequence goes on along the minus strand of CAZSDJ010000004.1, from coordinate 19,466 downwards.
TTATAGGAGTTTTTACCAGTTAGCTTGTAATACATATAAGAATTTATTTTTTTTGTTGTATTTTATTTGTTATACTCTAATTATGGATACAGGTGTTATTATTTTAATGATTGCAGGAAAAGTAAATAGATTTATACATTATAAAAAATATTATTTCACTAGCTGTATCAAATAACCGTGATTGTTTTATCTTACCCCTGTCATAGTTATTATCCTGTGCCTTCCAATAGCCTTTCTACACCTTTATCTATATTTTCAGTAGGAACATATCTTGAAAATAAAGGAGTAAAGGTTAGATACTTTGATCAGAGAATTCAGCCGATGAAAGAGTTTAAAAAATTTTTAGCCCAAGATGTTAAAGCAGTAGGTATATCTGTGAAAACTTCTGTTCAAATCAGTTATGGGTTGAAATTAGCTTTGGCTGTAAAAAAATATAATCCTTCAATATTTGTAATATTTGGTGGAGTCTTCCCTACTATGTGTTCTCAGGAAATAATTAATAATAAATTAGTTGATTTTGTAGTAAAGAGGGAAGGAGAAGAATCTTTTTATAAATTAATAAAAGTATTACTTTCGGGATCTAAAAATTTTTCTAAAATTAAAGGAATAGTTTGGAAAAAAAATAAAATAATTATTGAAAATCCGGACAGGGGTTTTTTAGATTTAAATCTCTTAGCTAATCCTTATCAAGGTCAGGCAAAAAAAATGCTTTTGAAATATTATATGCGATCTAAAACTGCAGATGATTTTGTTTCTGTTGAAACTTCCCGTGGCTGTATGCATAATTGTGGGTTTTGTTATAATCAATTTTTTCATAAAAATAAGGTAAGGCTCAAGAAAATTCCATTTATCAAAAAAGAATTAATTGCCTTGAAGATAGCTGGTGTTGAAAAAGTTAGCTTTGTGGACGATAATTTGGCCGTTACCAAGAAAAGATTATACGATATTTGCAAAATGATGCAGGAAATTAACTTGGGATGGTCTGGGTCTATATCGCTTGATTTTATTAATAATGAAAGCCTTTCTATATTAGAAAAAAGCAATTGTTTTCGTTTGTGCATTGGTTTAGAATCTTTTTCACAGAGAATTTTAGAAAAAGTTTGCCCTAGGAAGGAGCAGTTTATTCGTAATAAAAATAAAATACGTTTATTAGCTAAGTCAAAAATAGATCGTTTTTATTCTTTCATTATTGGTTTTCCAGATGAAGATGAAACAGAAGTGGATAATAGCATAAAAGCGGTCCGTGAAATTAATAATATTGATTCCAAAGCAGAAATAGCCTTACAACCTTATACTCCTTATCCAGGAACTTCTTTATATTCTGACGCGGTAAAAAAAGGGTTTTTACCTCCTTTATCGCTTAATGGCTGGGGTAAGATGACTATGGACAATGTTGATTATCCCTGGATAAAAAAGGAAAAATTATTTAAAAATCTTTACTTGGCTTCTACTTTAGCTTTTCGTTACCATAGATTCTTTAAAGGCAAACCATTTCTATTCATTTTACATAAAATAGCTAAGTTAAGATTTAACTATAATTTTTGGCTTTTCCCTTTTGAAGTATGGTTATATTCAGCATATAAGAATATAAATAGATTAAGGATATTTTTTAAATATGAAATATAAAGATTTACTATATTTTGCATGGCATATTATTCGCATGAATATCCGATCCAATATTAGAATACCTATTAGTATATATATTGTTTTAACTAATCGTTGCAACAATCGATGTGTTTATTGTCGAACCCATGAATTGCCCCAAGAAGATATTTTGACCACTAAAAATTTAAAAAATATAATTGCAGAGATAAAAAATTCTGGAGTAAGACGTATCCATCTTACTGGGGGGGAACCCATGTTGCGTCAAGATTTAGGAGAAATTATTAGTTATGCTAAAAATTTAGGGTTATTCGTAGGAATGTCTACCAATGGTTATCAAATTGCTGAAAGAATAGGCCAGTTAGCCAATATAGATATTGTATTTTTATCTTACGATGGCCCACCTAAGATACACGCTAAGCTGCGTGGCAAAAATAATGTAAAAGAAGTACATTTTGCATTGGAAGCATTGAAGAAGGCAGGTATTCGTGTTTGGATTACAACTGTTTTAACAAAAGAAAATGTAAATGCTATTGGTGATATTGTAGATTTTGCTAAACAGAATAATATTTTGGCTAACTTTAACAGATTAGAGTTTTTTTCTAACTCACCTTCGTGTCTTCATCCCGTGATTAATGAAATACAGGATTTAAAGCTTGATAGCTATGAAGAGAAAAAAGTTTTCCAAAAATTAATTCAAATGAAATCTTCTGGTGCAGCTATTGGTTCTTCCTTTGCTTATCTTAGAAATATGGTGGAATGGCCTTATGCTAATCAGGTGATATCATCAACTCCTTCAAAAAAATATAAATGCTGGGCAGGTCGTGCCTGGGGCCATCTTGATTTTGATGGAAAATTGTATCCTTGTGGTTGGGAAATGCTTAACAATAAATTAGGGGTAAATGTTTTGGATGAGGGTTTTATGTCAGCATGGGATAAATTAAATTATCCTGAGAATTGTCGTTCTTGTTCACATGCTTGTGGGGTAGAAAACAATTTAATTTTTTCTTTAAATATTTCGGCTGTTTTAAATGCTTTTTTTCAATTACGACGTTAAAATCAATAAAAAAATGATTACCTTATATGCAAGGATAATTATATTCTTGTTATTAATAATTGTTTTACCATTTAATTTAGCTAAGTCTCAAGAACCTTACCCCATTAATCCAAATATTATTAGTCAAATTATAAAGTTGGCTGAAGAAAGTTGGAAATTAGATAAAGAAATAATTCAAGCAAACAACTTCAAACTTTACCACAACCAATCATTTGGTAGAGGAGGGGATACACATAAACTATTGCTTGAGGGCCAACAAGGGAAATTGTGGTTATTTAAAACAAATACGGCCTTTGAACATAAAGCAGTAGCTGATATTGCTTATAAGCTTTCTTTATTGTGGGGATTTAAGCAAAATCCTATTTATATCATTTCTTTACCAATTAATGGCAAAAGAACCCAAGGTACCTTACAAAGATTTTATGATGATTCTTTTTCCTTTAAGGATTTAAAAGAAGATTCAAAGGTTTTGCCTTTAAAGAATTGGCCGAAACGTTATATTAAATTTGTTGAGCGTTCCTTTATATTTGATTGGCTTATTGGAGATTATGAGTGTGGAGAATATGAACATTTTATCCTTCCCCGGGAGACAGATAATATTTTTCGTGTTGACCACGATAACTCTGAATATGACGAAAGAATTTTATCTTGGGAGTCTTTAAAAGAAGACTTTAAAAATTCAATGGATTCCCAAGATGATGATAATATTTATGATGATTGGTTGCATCAATTAAGCAGAAACGATTTGACGCTAGATTTTTTTGGTGTTTTTGCATTCATTGGCCATATTCAAAAAACACCCGAATCTATCCTTGATAAAATATTCAGAAAACTTCCTGATTCAGAGATAAAAAAGAAAGTTTTGGTTAAAAGAATAGCCAATCTAGATGTTGATCTGTTGAATCTTTTTAGGGAGGTTAGAGGTGGTGAAATCGTTGAGAAAGATATATTGAAAACTAGCCGTAATAGAAGCCAGGTGTATGCTGAAAAATTACTTTCTTTTTTGGTAAAATATGTAAAACAACAAAAAAATGATTTAACTGGGAGAAAGAAACAAAAACAACAAAATATTGAAGTAATAGCATCGCCGGAGGCGTGGTGCATGGTTTTTAACTACCTTGAGGGGTTACCCAGAAAAAAACTGGTCAATGCGATTACGGCCAAGGATATTAAAAATAAGCTTATAAACAAGTTAACGACACTAAAACTTAATACTAATAATGAGCATGAAAGGATAGCTTTATCGATGTATATCAATATCTTTAAAAAATACGATCTTTCACAATGGCCTGAAAATATAGATCATATAGCTATACATCCAAAAAAATACAAGCATTTTCAAAGATATGATAAATAAACATAAAAAAATAATTTTAGTATTAATTATTCTTTTGGGTTTTGCTTTCAGGTATTATGGTGCTGCTACCGTTCCGATAAATTTTGATGAAATTAGCGCAACAGTTATTGCAAATAATGATATATCTTTTGATGGTGATAATTTAAGACTGCCGTTAATGAACAAATTTGGAGAAGGCATATTGAGTACAGCATATTTATCTAAAATAGGCTGGCATTTGTTTGGAAAATCTATTTTTAGTGCCCGGATTATTTTTGTTTTCTTTGGGGTATTGACTATTTTTTTAATATATTTACTAACTAAACGAGCATTAGGGGCAAAGACCGCTTTAATTGCTTCCTTCTTATTTGCAATAAGTCAATTTTCTATTTCCAATAATCGCTTAGCTAATAACAATAATGTCTTAATGTTAATGAGTATACTTTCTTTATTTATTTTTTATAAAGGCCTTCTTTTAGCTAATAAAAAATTAATATTACTAAATGGATTAATTATTGCTATAGGATTTTATTTTCATGAAAGCATATTAGGTTTAATCCCTATATATTTTATATTTCTATCTGTTTGCCCTAAATACAGAAAATGGCTGAGAAGTAAATATATTTATTATTCATTTCTCATTACTTTATGCTTTGTATTACCACTTATAGGCATTAAGTTATATTATGGTGCTCCTCGGATTAATTTTGTTTACAATGAAACTACAATAGGTTTAAGCCTTAACGCTATTGGGCTTTATTTAGGGGAACTTATATTGATTTTAATTAGGCCTTTTGTTAATTTATTTAATTATATTTCTTCTAGTATTGACCCTGAGCTTTCACAAGTTAATTTTATATTAGGTATTCTTATTATGACTGCCGTAATAAGACTATTCAAAGATAAGAAGCCTTTTATAAGGCTTCTTATAGTGTGTTTTTTATTTAATTTTATTCCTTTTTGCTTCTTAAGAAGAAATGATACTATTCAAAGTATTTGGTCTTTAGGAAGCTTAGATTGGGGAATTATGGGGTTTATTCCAGGTGTTATTTTAGTTGCATATATGCTGCAAAATTTTATCAAACAATATAAATACCTCGGGTGTTTCTTTTTTGTAATTATAGTAATATTTATGAGTTTTAGGTCGTGGAAAATGGTGAGATTTCCTTTAAGCTGTTATTTTCCTACAAAAAAATTATGTATTGAAGATAAACTTACCGATGCAAAATTTTATCTAGGGGAAGAAATTGATCATCTTGATTGGTATACTGTTACAGAAAAGATATATGCTGAATCGCTTCAAAAAAAAGGGGAAAATATAGACAAGGCTAAAGATATACTTATGCGGGTTTATAATGTTGCAGATGACGGCTCGCCGCCTAAAATAGAAGCGGCTTTAATGCTGGCTGAGATTTTTATCCAGCAAAATTTTTATGAAAAAAGCCAGAAATATATTCAGTATGCACTTCTTTACGAGCCAAAAAATAAAAGAGCATTAAAGTTGCTAGATAAATTAAAATAAACTTTATGAAAAATTATAGTCTCATAAGTTTTTCGGACATAGATAAAATATCACAGAAAAAAAACATTAAATATTATAAAGAATATATAAATCCAGGAATTGCAACTTTTCTTAAAATTTTAGGTTTTGATAAATATAAGATTAAAAAATCCGAAGGGATGTATTTATATACTGAATGCGGGAAGAAAATAATGGATTTTTTAGGGGGGATGAGTGTGTTGGGGCTCGGGCATAATCATCCGCGGATTCTTAAAGTTAGGCGAGAATTTAATGAAGGCAAAAGTTTAGAAATATGTAAAGCATTCATATCTCAGTATCAAAGTGTATTAGCTAAAAATTTGGCTGAAATTTTTCCCGGAGACTTAAAATATTCTTTTTTTTGCAATAGTGGAACTGAAGCCAATGAAGGTGCTTTAAAAATATCTTTGTTATACCAAAAATGTTATCAAAAAGATAAAATAGTTTATACTGATTTAGGTTATCATGGCAAAACATTTGGTACAATGTCTGTTTCTGGAAATTTTTCAAAGCCATACAAAGAATTGTTTAAAACAATTGATGGCTGTTTGGAAATTCCTTTTGGAGACATACAAGCATTTAGGCAATTAGTAGAGAAACGTAACGATATAGCAGTAATTATTTTAGAAGCTATTAAGGCAGATTTAGCTTTAATGCCTCCGAAAGGATATTTAAAGGAACTTTATTCTTTGTGCAAAAAGTATGGAATCCTGATGATTGTTGACGAAGTTTTTACTGGTTTTGGCAGAACTGGAAAAATGTTTTCTTTTGAACATCAAGATATAGTTCCTGACATAGTGACTTTTTCTAAAGCCTTGGGAGGAGGTAAAGCTTCGATTGCCGGCTATATAGTTAAGCCATATATATTTAAGAAAACCTATGGCCCAATTAAAAATTGTACCATACATACTACGACCTATGGCGGTTTGGGTGAAGAATGTGCTACAGCTATAGAAGCATTGAATATTATAAATGACGAAAAGTTGGTAGATAATGCTAAAGAACAAGGAAATTATTTGTTTTCAAGAATGAAATACTTAAAATCTAAATATCCGCAATATATCAAAAATGTCCGCTGTATTGGCTTGTTAGGAATTTTTGAATTTAAAAATTCCAGTGAAATTTTTGGAAAAAAATTATTAAATAGAATCCCCTGGGCGAGTAATTTTCTTACAGGATTATTCCCTGCTGTTATAGCATCTGAGTTGCTTAAAAAACATAATATATTAGTTTATTCTGGGGGTAAGGATGACTATTTTCCTGTAAATCCTCCATTAATAGTTACGAAAGAAGAGATAGACTTATTTGTAGATGCATTAGAGAAAGTATTATCTGAAAATATTTTTAAATTATTAGCCAATCTAGGTACTAATATTTTATGATAATTTCTAATAAGAAATTATAATGAATAGTTATTTTAAAATATTTATAATTTTATTTTTTATCTTTTTTAACTTTTTTCCCGTTGATAGTAAATATTTAGAAAATCATTCTTTACGAAAAATAGAAAGTAATTTTCTATTAGCTTGGGAATTAGATAAAAAAATAATTGATAAATATACATTTAATTTAGCAGAAAAAAAATTTTTGCTACCCGGAGACACCCAGAAATATATTTTGGTTAATAATAATGGTCTAAAAAAATTATGGCTATTTAAAGCTAACAGTCCTTCTATTATTTCGACAGAAGTGTCTGCATCTAAACTAGGTAGTCTTTGTGGATTAAATTTGCCTTATGTCCATAAAATTTCTTTGCCGATTAATAGTACAATAGTAGAAGGTACAATTCAAAGGTTTATAGTTGACCCTAAGAGGATAAAAGATTTAAGAAACCTTACTACTGTTCAGCTGGATGAATTACAAAAACATTTCATTTTTGATTATTTTATTGAAAATAGTGACATTTCAAATAGCCATTTTTTAATCGTCAAAAATAATAATAAACTTTATGGGGTTGATAAAGATGATGCTTTTGAATTTGCTGGAGATAGAGAAAAGGAAAAATACGGAAATTATATTTTTGCAGATATAGCTGATTTTGCTTTTGATAAATACGGGTTTTTTTGGAATTCTTATACTGACAATGGAATAAACATAAATTTATATAAAGGATTAAGCTTGGCAAATTTTATTAGAAACATCGATGATGATATTTTTTCAGAAATATTTAAATCAGTATTTAAGTTAAAAAGAAATACTTCTATTGACTCATTAGAAAAGTTTATTGTTAAAAAAAATGCTTTGCCTGAGATAATTTTTAATTTTTATAAAACTATTTCAAAAGAAAACAGGAAATCAATTTTTGAAATAGATGAAAAAGAAATGATTGATAATTATAATTTTAAAGTGTTAAATAGAGTTAAGAAAAAAATAGTATCAGATAAAAAAATATTAAAACAAATAGAAAAAGAAAATATCTTTAAACAAGAAAATATAAATGTTGTAGCTTCTCAAGCAGCCCGAAGATTCATAGTAAATGAAATATTTTTACCAAGTTTCAAAAAAGATTTTCGACTTAAACGCAGTGATTGGAATTATTTTTGCCAACGGCTAAAAAAAATGCGCAGGGATTCTTCAAGTGTTACTGAGAAATTAGCCATAACTCTTTATATTTTAAAAGTTAACAAATTATATTTAAAAGAAATTATGTGGTTTGATGAAAATGAATTTTATAAAAAAGTTCTAATTACAATGAACCCAAAACTTTTAAAGCGCGAAAATATTAAAAAAGAATATTTATCAATTTTAAATAACAAGGATAGCTTAGTTGATATAGAAAAAGAGTATTACTATGCTTTAAGTTTAATAGACACAATTAAGAAAAATAGAAAACAATAAGGGACTACAAATATTTCTGCAAATTATGAAAAAAAATAACGTGAAGATCATTATTTCATTGTTTATAACGATTATAATATTCGTTTTTTTATTCCACAAAATATCTTTTTTTGAAGTAGCTAATTCAATAGAAAACGCGAATTTTAAAATGATATTGCTGGTTTTAATTATTTCATTATTTAACAACTTTTTTATTTCTTCATTCAGGTGGAAGTTAATATTAAATAAAATCGGTTGTAAATTATCTGCTAAAGAAGCGTTACTTATTAAGGCCGGTAGTGATCCAATAATTAGTATTGTACCCTTTAAAATCGGAGAAGTTTCTAGAGTTTTATATTTAAAACGTAAAAAATCTGTGGCGCCTGACAAAACAATTCTTTCAATACTTATTGAATACTTTTTAAATCTAATAGCGCTTTTATTTTTTATTTTTGTAGGTTTTATGTTTTGGTTTTTCCAGGCCAAACAAGATATTTTTACCGAAAAAAAAATATTGTTTAGTTCTTTTTTTTCAATCAGAAAAATTTTATGCAGAAACAATTGGTTTAATATTTTAAAAAAATATTCTAAATATTATCATTTGTGGAAAATTTGTTTTTTAGATAAAAAAATACTATTTTTGACTTTCTTGTTTGGTTTTTTTGAACTATTGGGTATTTATTTTATTTCTGAAAGCTTAGGAACAAATTTACCTTTTTTTTCTATATTAATTTATTTTCCTTTGATAATTTTGACTACTAGTATTCCTATATCTTTTTGGGGTTTAGGTGTTCGTGAAGGAATAATTATATTATTATTTGCAAAATATGCTGCCGTAAATAAACTCTTTGCTTTAAGTATTTTGTATTCTTTTAGCGAACACATTTTACCTACATTATTAGGATTAAGTTTAACTTATTTATTTATAAATAGAGTTATTGTTGTTGAAGAGTAAAATTTTTATATTTCAGTAAGTAATTTTGGAATAGATTTATTTGATTAATTGGATTATTAATTATATTGAGAAATGAAACTATTGCGCCGTAATTATACTTTTTTAGAATTATATATTCTTTCCAAAAGCATTTTGAAAGCACTTTTTAATCTCCCTAAAATTGTAAATTTAATATTAGTAAAAATTTCTTTATTTTTTCGGCTAGAAAAATCTTTGGGGTTACCTGTTAATATATTAGTTGAGCCTACTGCAAGCTGCAACTATAATTGTGTAAAATGTGAAAGGTTTTCTGATGAGCATAAAGATGACGGTAATTTCTTTGTTAATAAAGAAATGCCATTTGGCCTTTACCGTAAGGTAGTTGATGATTTAGGTAAAACTCTTATTACTTTACGTCTTTGGTATTTTGGTGAATCTTTGCTTCATCCAAAAATCTTTGAAATGATTGAATATGCCAAAAAGAAAAATATATTTGTTGCTTTGAGTTCAAACTTATCTCTTTTGTCTAAAGATGATGCTAAACGGTTTATATATTCAGGTTTAGATTACCTAATAGTTTCTTTTGATGGAGCTTCTCAAGAGACTTATAAATTATACCACGGAAAAGATTGCTACCATCAGGTTTTATCTAACATAAAAAATTTAGTTAAGCTTAAAAGTAGTTTAAAATGCCTAAATCCTTTTATTGAATTGCAATCTGTTATGTTAAGAGAAAACGAAAAAGAGATGGGAGAATTTAAAACTGTTGCTAATAAATTAGGAGTGAATAAATTAACTTATAGAAAGTTGGATTATAAACGTATTAATCTTAAAAAAGTTCCAGGGTCTCAATTATCATCTATGGATGATATGTTGCCGGAAAATGAAGATTTCTATTATGGTAAAAGACAAAATCATAAAATTAATTTTTGTTGCATTCCCTGGGAAGAAACTATTATACGCTATTCAGGTTTAGTTATACCTTGCTCCGAAGATATAGCTCAAAATTATCAAATGGGGAGGGTATTCCAAAAATCAAGTAAAACAGGAAATATTCAAAATTATAACTATATTAAGTTTAAAAAAATATGGAATAATTGTAATTACCAAAAATATCGCAAATTGATGCATTCAGATAGAGGCCGTTTGAAAAATTGTTCTAATTGTTCAAAAGTAGATAATTCTATCGACCAAATTAATTATTAGGAGTTGAATACTGCCAATCGTATATGGAAAAATTTAGTTTATCCGTAGTTATCCCTACCTATAATGAATCTTCTATTATAGAAAATAATGTCATAAAAATATACCGATACTTAAAAAATATTATTTCTCACTTTGAAATAATAGTAGTTGATGACGGCAGCGTTGATAATACATACGAGACTGTTTTAAATCTATCCAAGGACATTAAGAATTTAAAAATTTTAAAAAATGATATTAATAAAGGTAAAGGCTATAGCGTAAAAAGGGGCGTCTTTTTGGCAAATTCAGGCTATATTTTATTTTCCGATGCTGATTTATCTACCCCCATTGATGAATTTGATAAATTTATTAGTTATCTTAAAAAGGGGAATGACATAATTATCGGTTCTCGTGCTCTTGGAGAGTCAAAGATCCTAAAAAGACAGAGTTGGCTAAGGGAAAATATGGGGAAAACCTTTAATTTGCTAGTGCAGGTATTTTTGTTTAAAGGCATTAAAGATACTCAGTGTGGATTTAAATGTTTTAAAAAAGAAGTTGCCCTAAATTTATTTAAACAACAGAAAATAAATGGGTTTTGTTTTGACGTAGAAATTCTACATCTTGCAAGGTGTTGTGGATATTCAATAAAAGAAGTTCCGGTAAGATGGATTAACAGTGATAAGACAAGGGTTTCTCTTATCCGTGATTCGTTTAAAATGTTTTTTGATATATTTTCTATAAAAGATAAAAATAATAATCGCTTGACGTAAACTAGCCAATATGCTAACATTTAGCCTATGTTTGCAGTAGTAGAAATCGCAAAAAAACAGTATATTATTAAAAAAGGCGATGTTTTAGACGTCCAAAAGCTAAAAAATAAGTCTAAAAAAGCTGTCTTTGATAAGGTTTTGCTAGTAGCCAATCAAGGCCAGGTTAGTATCGGGACTCCTTATGTAGCAGGGGCTAAAGTTAAAGCTGATGTTGAAGGAGAGAAAAAGGGCAAAAAGATAATTGTTTATAAGTATAAAAGAAGGAAGAAATATCGCAGGAAACAAGGACACCGCCAAAAGTATACTACCATAAAAATTACCGATATTGTCTCAAATATAGCTAAAGATATCAAAAAAACTAAACAAGAAAAGATTAAAAAAGAAAAGACTAAAAAAACAACAGCTAAGAAATCCACAACTAAGAAAAAGCCAACTAAAAAATCTACAACTAAGAAATCTTCTTCCCAAAAATCTTCTCCAAAAAAATCTTCATAAAGTGATAGTCGACAGGCTACAAATATTATTCAAATCAGGGTCAGGCGGCCAAGGTTCCAGTTCTGTTAGAAAGCTATCTGCAGCTCGATTTATCCCTGAGGGTGGTGATGGCGGCAGGGGTGCCGATGTAATATTAAGAGTAAGCCCCCATCTTTATGATTTAAGTAAATTAAAAGGTAAGAAGAAAATAAGCGCGCCTTCCGGGGAGCCGGGATCGAGAAGGCTGAAAAGCGGAAAAAATGCAGAACCGCTTTATATAGATTTGCCCAGAGGTACGCAAGTTTTAGATGAAAACAAGCAATTAATAGTTGATTTAATAAATAATAATCAAGAATTTGTTCTTTGCCGAGGCGGGGAAGGGGGAAGAGGCAGCAACCGAAATCCCGCTTCTACCGAAGCTGAACCGGGTCAAAGTAAATTGGTAATTCTGGATTATCGTATTCCTGCTGACTTGGCCATCGTAGGATTTGCGAATGTTAAAAAAACTACTCTTTTCAATTTACTTACCGGCCAACAAAATAAGGTAGCTCATTATCCTTTTACGACAACAACAGCTGCTTTTAGCCACTTTAACTTTAATTTTAAAAAAATTGGTGTATTAGATACTCCCCCAGTCAGGGAAATAAAGGCAGATATAGATAAAAATAGGTTTTTGCGGCATCTCTTTAGAGTGAAAATAATATTAATATTAGGTAAGAATGAGGATTGCATAAAAGTTAAAGAAGAAATATTGAAGTTTAATAAAGAGTTGATAAGGGATAAAAAAGTTTTTTACTTACCGGATAATGTTGGTAAAATAGATATTAACCAATTAAAAGAAAAAATATATAATTATTTAGAAAAATTATAATTGGTAAAAAATGGAAAAACCAATTGTTGTAAAAATTGGCAGCAGTGTAATTGCTCCTTTAGGCAAAATTGATCAGGCGATAGCAAGATCGTTGGTTAAGGACATATTTAAAATAAAGAAGTTAGGCTTTAGTGTTATTTTGGTAACATCTGGAGCTGTAGCCTCAGGGCTTGGAGCTTTGGGTTATAAAAGAAAACCCCACAATATCAATTCCCTTATGGCGATTTCCAGTTTTGGGCAAATTATTTTAATGGATTTGTTTAATAAGTACTTTAAGCAAAATAATGGAAAATGCGCTCAGATTCTTCTTACTTGGGATGATTTTAATCATCGAAAAAGGTTTCTGAATATTAAAAAAACATTGGCTAAATTATTTTCTTTGGGGATCACTCCAATTATCAATGAAAATGATGCTGTTTCTCATGAAGAAATTCGTTGGGGAGACAACGATTATCTGGCTGCTTTAGTAGCAGATTTAATTGAAGCTAAACAACTTATTTTGCTTTCCGATGTTGAAGGTTTATTCAAAGGAAAAGAACTGGTAAAGCGAGTAGAAAAAATAGATGAGACAATTGAGGCTTTGATAGAAAAGCAAGTAAAGACCCATACTAGTGGAGGCATGGAAACTAAGCTAGAAGCGGCAACAAAAGCCACTCTTTCCGGGGTAGAAACCAAGATAGTATCTGGACAGAGAAAAAATGTTATTTTGGATGCTGTTTCGGGCAAAGACATTGGTACGCTGTTTGTTCCAGTTAAAAATAAAGAAAAATCCCGCAAACGCTGGATAGAAAGTAAGCAAATAAAAGGCTGTATTGTAATTGATGCCGGGGCTAAAGAAGCGTTATTAAACAGGGGTAAGAGCTTACTTGGAGTAGGGGTGTGTAAAGTAACGCCAGACTTTCATAAGGGGGATGCAGTTGCAGTTATTGACGAACAAAATAATATTGTTGGTACTGGAATAGTTAATTATGAATCGGGTAATTTAGGTAAAAAGAAACGTCTTAAAAAAGAAGTGGTTCATCGTGATAATTTTGTAAAAGCCGTGCCGGGATGGTCGTATCATCCTTATCATCGTTTTAGGAAAAAGGTTTAAAATGAAAATTTTTATTTTAAGTTTAATAATCACTTTTTTTTGTTTTTTAGGGGTTGCTCAAGATGTTAATTTAGAATCCGATCAAGATATTCTCCAAAGCATAAAGCCAGCGATAGTGTCTATAGTTACAAAAAACTCAGAAGGAAAAAAATATTTAGGGATTGGTTTTGTCGTAGCTGAAAACGGGGCGGTAATTACAAACTATAGTGTTATTAAAGATGCTGAAAATTTAAGTATTGAATTTAAAGGCGGGATTATATATCCGGCAGCCGGTGTAATAAATTACAATTTAGAAGGAGATTTATTTTTGTTAAAAATAAATGCTTCCGGCTTACCCGCAGTTAATCAGGCGGAGGCATCTTCTTTAGAAGCTGGTGACAATATTTATTATTTGACTCGTACATCGGATAGTGAATATAATTTTAGTTCCGGAATCTTTTCAGGGATAAGAAAACATCAAGGCCTTAATTGGCTTCAGTTTATAACTTCTACTTCTCCTGTAAATATAGGCAGTCCGCTTATAAATTCAGAAGGAAAAGTTATAGGGATAGTTACTACTGTAGCGGAAGGGTGCCAAGAATTGAATTTAGCCATATCTTTAGAACATATAAAACCTTATGTAAATAACAAAGCTAAATTGGATTTTAGCGCATTTAAAGAAATGATTGTTGAATCAAATTCTTACTTTGATATTGGAAAAAAACATTATTTCAATCGTAACTATCAAGAAGCTATAGACAAAATAGAAAAATTCATTGCGTTAAGGTCGGGCAACGATATTGCTTACAATCTTTTGGGACTTTCTTATTTTCAAATAAAAAATTATAATCAAGCTATAAATAATTATAAAAAAGCTTTAGAAATAAATCCCGAATCTATATCTGTTTATAATAATCTGGCAATTGTTTATCTTAATAGAGGCCAACCCCAAAAAGCTATTTCTTCTTATAAAAAGATTTTAAGTATCAATCCTAATTCCTCTGAGGCTTGGCGTAAACTTGGTTTGGTTTATATTGATTTAAAAGATTACCAGAAAGCAATAGCTTGTTATAAAAAGATTTTAGAAATTGTTCCGAATAATACTTCAGTTTATAATGATTTAGGCTGGATTTATGGCGTCATAAATGATTATCAAAAATCTATTGAATATTTTAAAAAATATTCCAAGCATAACCCCAGTGATCCGGAAATATATTTTAAATTAGGCCTTGTTTATTTGGAGGCAAAAAATTACGCTCAGGCAAAAGAAAAATTTTTAATTGCAAAATTTCTAGCTAAAGAACAAGGCAGGATTAAATTATTACAAAATATAGAAAAAGCATTAGTTAAAATAGAGGAATAATTTTATGAGTAAATATGTAGAAAATATTACTAAACAAGCCAATGAGGCAGTGATTTTGCTGCAACGTCTTAGTTGTAGTAAGAAAAATAAGGCGTTAAGGACAATGGCTAATGCAATAATTGAAAATAGAGATTATATTTTAACTCAAAATAAATTAGATTTAAAAAAAGCCAAAAATAATAAACTAGCTCAAAGTTTTATCGACAGGCTTGCTTTGAATCGAAAGAGGCTGCAAGAAATGAGTCGGTCTCTGTTAGCTGTTGCAAAATTACCGGATCCGGTAGGTAAGATAATTTCTACTGATATAAGGCCTAACAAGATAAAGGTTCAAAAGGTACGAGTTCCTTTAGGGGTAGTGTTAATTATCTATGAAGCCAGGCCTAATGTCACCAGTGATTGTATTGGCCTGTTGTTTAAAACATCAAATGTGGGGATATTGCGAGGCGGATCTAGTGCAATGAAAACTAATGTTGCAATCGGTGAAATTTTGGAAAAATCTTTAAAAAAGATAGGTATAAATTTTTCACCATTTTTTGTTGTAAAAAATCCAAAATACAGCATAACGGATGAATTACTTAAACAACAACAAAATATTGATTTAGTAATTCCGCGTGGCGGCGAGTCTTTAATTAGAAAAGTTACAGAAAATTCTCGAATTCCAGTTATAAAACACTACAAAGGGGTGTGCCATATTTATGTGGATAAAGAAGCTGATTTAAAAAAGGCAGTTAATATCTGTGTGAATGCTAAAGTGCAAAGGCCTTCGGTATGCAATGCAGTAGAAACTATTCTTGTTCACCAAGATTGTGCGGTTAAATTTTTACCAGCTTTATTTAAAAAATTAAAAGAAAAAAATGTTGAGATTAGAGCTGATTCAAAAAGTTTAAAAATATTAACAGGTGCAAAAAAAGCTAAAGAAGATGATTGGTATGCCGAATACCTGAATTTAACAGTGGCAATTAAAACAGTAAGCGATATAGACCAAGCGATATTTCATATTAATAAATATGGCTCCGGCCATACTGAAAGCATAATCACTAAAGATAAAAAATCTGCCGATAAATTTTTAAAGGAAGTGGATTCTGCTTGTTGTTTTCATAATTTATCAACCCGATTTAGCGACGGCTATCAATTTGGATTAGGAGCAGAAATAGGGATATCTACCGACAAGCTCCATGCGCGCGGCCCAATGGGGCTGGAGGAATTGACTACTTATAAATGGATCGGAAAAGGAAACGGCCAAGTAAGGACGTAATCAAATAGAGAAACTCTAAATCCTAAACACTAAACTCTAAACAAACTCAAAATGAAGAAAATCCAAAGTATCAAAAATTTAGTTTTAAGTTTAAATATTTGAATTTTAGATTTATTTAGGATTTAGTATTTAAAGTTTAGGATTTTAAATTGTATTAATTATGAAAAAAATAGGTATACTGGGAGGCACTTTTAACCCTCCTCACATTGGGCATTTAATTTTAGCCGAAGAGGCAGAAGAGCAGCTTGGGCTAGATAAGGTTTTTTTTATCCCTACCAACAAGCCTCCTCACAAGGGAGAAGATCAGTTGAATCCTCGGCAAAGATTGAGAATGACTCAATTAGTTACAGAGGATAATCCTAGCTTTGAAGCCTTGGATATAGAAATAAAAAGAAAAGGCGTATCTTATACAGTTGATACTTTAGGGCAGCTTCAGAAAAAATATCCTAAAAGTAATTTATATCTTATTATTGGTTCGGATTTAGCAAATAGTTTTGACAAATGGCGGCAACCGGATAAAATAAAAAAATTAGCCGAAGTTATTGCCGCCCCAAGAAAGGGGATTCCTCTTCAGGCACGAAATCAGTTTAAAATTATTGATATTACCCAAATTGGGATATCTTCTTCTCAAATAAGGAAAAGATTAAAAAAAGGGAGAACAATTAAATATTTAGTACCGAAAAAGGTAGAAAGTTATATAAAAAAGAATAATATTTATAAAAGAACATAGAAGACACTTAAAAGAACACTATTGATTGTAGCAGTTATCTCTTAGTAAATATAATAATTAATTGTCATTCGCCGCGAAAGCGGCGAATCTAAGGTTGATGGAGAAGAATTATTGTGTATATGTTTTGGCAAGCAAAAAAAATGGAACATTATATATTGGCGTAACTTCTAATTTAATAAAAAGGGTATGGGAACATAAAAATAAAATTAGAGAAGGTTTTACCGCAAAGTATAATGTAGATAAACTGGTCTATTATGAGCAGTATTCTGATCCTGAAAATGCCATAAAGAGAGAAAAGAGATTAAAAAGATATAAAAGAAAATGGAAGATAGAGTTGATAGAGAAAAGCAATCCTGAATGGCAAGATATGTATAATCAGTTAATTTAATTATTCTGGATGCGCCGGTCAAGCCGGCGCATGACAGAAGCAAGGAGGAGTAATGATTAAGTTTGGCACAGACGGTTGGCGGGCAGTTATAGCAAAAGATTTTACTTTTGCTAATTTAGAAATAGTGGCTCAAGCTATTGCTGATTATCTAAAAAAAGAAAAAAAGGGAAAAAAGAGAGTTGTGATTGGTTTTGACAGAAGGTTTCTCTCAAAAGAATTTGCCGAGACCGTTGCTTTAGTATTAGCTGGAAATAATATTATAGCAACCGTATCAGATAAAGCTATTCCTACGCCGGTGGTAAGTTTTCATTGTCTTTATAAAAAATATGATTTGGGGATAATGATTACAGCTTCTCATAATCCTGCTGTATTCAATGGTTTGAAAATTAAAAGTTCAAATGGAGGTTCTGCCGATAAATCAGTTACCAATAAAGTGGAAAGCTTGCTCGGTAAAAGAAAGCCTAAAATTATTGATTTAAAAATTGCAAAAGCAAAGAATAAGTTGCAAGTAAAGGATTTAACAAAACCTTATCTGAAATTTATAAAAGAATTTTTAAATATCAGCGCGATCAGGAAAGTGAATGCTAAAGTACTGGTAGATGTCATGTATGGTTCCGGCGATCATTTTCTAGGAAAAATCATAGGAAAGAGTAAAGTCAAAATAGATTATATCAATGATGAATACAATCCTTCTTTCGGAGGCATTCATCCTGAGCCTACTGAAGATAATATAGGCAATATGCTTAAAAAAATGAGACAGGGTGATTATGACTTGGGTTTAGTTCTAGATGGCGATGGTGATCGATTGGCAGTTGTAGACAGCAAGGGTAATTATATTAATGCCCAAGTGATTTTACCTTTATTGTTAATTCACTTGGCAAAAAATAGAAAAGCTAAAAAGGGCATTGGCAAGACAGTGGTTGGCAGCAATGTAATAGACAAGGTAGCACTTTCTTTAGATATTGCTTGTTACGAGACACCAGTGGGTTTTAAATATTTATCTAATCTTTTTCAGCAAAAGTTGATTGATATCGGCGGGGAAGAGGCTGGCGGCATTGGCGTAGCCGGGTATGTTCCGGAAAGAGATGGCTCAGTATCTTTTCTTTTACTGTTGGAGATGATGGCAAAAACTAAAAAAGATTTTAATCAACTCTTAGAAGGATTTTATAAAAAATACGGAAAATACTATTATCAAAGAATATCTGTACCGGTTAAAAGCTTAAAAAATGGCTTAAAGAATTTAAAAATACCGGAAAAAATAGCTGGGAAAAAGGTAGCCAGAGTTAATAAATTAGACGGGATAAAAATTATTGCAAAAGATTGTTGGTTGATGTTTAGAGAATCCGGCACAGAACCAATCGTTAGAGTTTATGCGGAAAGCAGTAAAAAGAAAGAAGCTAAAGTGTTGATTGCTGAAGGTAAAAAAATAATTGATGCTTTATAAAATTTCTACCACAATCTTTTTTTTATTTTTTAAATGGTTTTCGCATTTAGAAGTAATCGGCAGAGATTGTATTCCGGATAAAGAAAATTTTATTCTTGCCTCCAATCACCTCAGCAATTTAGACCCGCCTCTTTTATCTTTTGCCTGTCCGCGTCAGTTGGCTATTGTTGCCAAAAAAGAATTATTTAAGACTAAAATATCTTCTTTTTACTTTAAAAAAGTGGGAACGATCCCCATTGAACGGAGAAAAATTACACTTCAGACTATGAAAACTTTAGTAAAAACTTTAGAAAAAAAGCCAATACTTATTTTTCCTGAAGGCAGCAGAGGAGTGGGTTTGAAAAGAGCGCAAAAAGGAGCAGGTTTTCTTTGCAAAAGAGTTAAAGTTCCGGTTGTTGTTGCAAAAATATTTGGAACTGATCAAATCTTACCACCGGGTAAAATTTTTCCGAAAAGAAAAAAAGTAAAATTAGTTTTTAAGCTTGTTAAAAATATAGATTTTTCAGAAAAATCAGGTCAAATTAACGAAAAGATAATAAATACTATAGAAAATATCAAATAAAATAATGTTAATGGTAATGTAAAATATTGTGTGTAAGTAACAGTTGATTGAAAACAAAAAAGGGTG
>CAZSDJ010000003.1:0-61849 GCA_964605645.1 uncultured Planctomycetia bacterium | reverse complement strand
AAAGCATTGGTTTTATTAGCTTTTTTCGGTCTCCGCCCCGGTCGATAACATACACTCCCCTGCCCTTGGCATAAGCATTTACTTTATCTACTGCTTTTAATATCATATCGTTTTCACTTTTAAAATCATAAGCGTTTTGTGAATATAAATAAAAGGGGACAGCGCCCTTTTTATTTATTCGTCTTATTCTTGGGCCTACCCCTCGTAAGCATAGGTATCTTTCGTCCTATTTTTTTGCTTAACTTTTCTATAAAATGATCATTTCCTAAAGGTCTTCCAACAAACGTGTGTTTTTTTATAGTATTTATAGTTTCGCTTTCTTCCTTGGTTTCAATATACTCTTCCCATTCAGCAGAGTTTATTTCGATAAAACTAAAAAGGCCTCCGAGGGGAATTAACGGTTTTCTCTTGTTTGTATGTTCCCGAGCGCTTGACCATTGCCATTGGCACGGCTTATTCACTAATTTTGCCCGTACAGGATTCCGTTCGACATAACGAGCAGCCATCGTTAAGTGTGTTTCATCTAATACGCATGAAAAAAATCGTCCCTGCCAAAGATGGCCATTTCTTTGCATTTTTTTATTCATATACTGAGAATAACGCATGTGTGCCGTATTGAAGGTTCTGGCAAGCGAATCTTCTTTATGAGGAATCGCAATAAAGTGCACATGATTCGGCATTAAACAATAACATAGCATGGTGAGGCCGTATTTATAGCTATACTCCCCTATCCAGGCGAGGTAGTTTTTTCTATCTATATCATTCTTGAAAATATTCTGCTGGAAATTGCCTCTCTGGGTAATGTGATGGGGATAATCGATTGCTGCTATTCGTGCTCTACGCGGCATAGAAACATAATAACAAAAGTTGGATATTTATGCAATATAAAAGGGCGCTGTCCCCTTTTACCCCTCTTATAATTTTTCCCGCAGCAATCCCCACAACATCCTTATTTTCCGCCAGGATATATGAATTCCTTCCAATAATAGATAAAGTTTCATTTTTTTAAAAAACCGCAACAGCGACACAGAAACCACTAAAAAAGAATTATACTCCTCCAGCATATACCCTCCGCAGATAAGTTCAATGAAAAATATCTCCATTCTGGCTAAATGCCCGGTCCTGTCAAGCGGTTTTTTGCTCATACCGAATTTTTGCGAAGCGGTAAAACTACTATTTGTATGTTTTACATAAAGCATCCGTTGGCAGTAGGGTTCATTTAAGAATCCACAGATTGATTTTGCAACTTCCTGCGGCCTTGTAATAAGCTCTTCGAATTTTACAGCCTTGAACCAGCCGGCATGTTCTTTTCGCCTGTATTCCGATACCCGCCTAAGGCAGAGGTTCCATAACAAAGACCTTCCGATTAAACACCTATCAATGGGGCTTAATTTCTTAAATTCGGGCCTGTGTTTAAACGAGCTATAGGTATTTCTGGGGTCGCGGTATATGCATAGTACCTTCGCATCCGGATACAGCTTGAGTAGTAACGGCAGGTAAAGGAAGTGGCCGGGTGTTTTTTCGCCCGGCCTGGCCTTTCCTTGTTTTTCCCTATACAGGGCTAAAACTATATCGAACAGGCGCAAAAGGCTCTTGTCTGTATTAAAAAACCTGGCCTTTATATCTTCGGCCCGTATGCCTGTGTTTTTTAAATTTCCGACTCTCCCTATCGCCTCATCAACATCTTTTTCCCTCTTTAAAAAAGGGGTTTTGCGGCAGGCCCAAACAGAGGAGAAAAAGTGGGTTTCTGGATATATTGCTATCCTTGGATGCCTGTTTAGTATATTAGCCAACAGGGTGGTGCCCGAACGTGAAAGGCCGACAATAAATACCGGTCTTTTATTCATACCGCATAGTACTTTTTGTTTTTAAGAATACCTGCTGAAAAATGTTATTTAATTCTTGCTTAACTTGATACTTCAGTCAATGACTGCCGTTTTCATAACGTCAATTTTCACCCCAGGGCCTGTTAAGCAAACGCCCGAAATAATACCTGAAAATCCCGGCCGCTGCCGGATAAGCCCAGAGGATAGTATGCAGGGCATAAAGCGCGCTTTTTCTGAACGTCAGCTTATAGCGCTTTCTAAATAAAGGTATTTTAAGTATAGGCATAATATTAAGGATAACAGCGGCGAAAAAGAAATTTATATTCTTATAAATAACGGCTGCTGCCAGAAAAAATACCGCGCCTGCGGTTTTAATGGTTATTTTCGCGGCTCTCTTCAGCCAGTTGTAATAGCCGTTTTTCGCCATCGGAAAGCACGCCCCGGCATACGCATAGCCGCTTAAGAAACAACGCCTGAGGTATTGCGTGAATCTTGTCATGTTAATGTCGTGCAGACACATGAGAACCGGCAGTCTTTTTATTACATGGCCTTCTCCCCTTATCCTCACGGCCAGCTCGGGGTCTTCCCCCCTGCGCAAGTCTTCCCTGTAGCCACAGGTCTCTTCCAGCACCTCTCTTCTTATGAGAACATCGCCGCCGAAATTGCGCTTATCCAGATTCCATTCCAGGTCCGCCACAAAATGATACCGGTTTTTATCCGGGTATAATTCTTTGCGGTATCCGTAAACAGCGGCTGTTCTATCATTAATACCCTGAACCGCTTGTTGAAACCACGCCGGATCAACCCGGGTATCGCTGTCTAAGAACTGCGCCCATTCGCTTCTTGCTGCCTGCCAGCCGGCATTGCGCTGCCTGCCGGGGGTGGGGCGCTCAAGATTTAATTCAATTACTGTAACGCTTCCTGTGTTTCGGGCAATGGATACGCTGTCGTCGCTTGAGCCGCCGTCAACGTAAATTATCTCGATAATATTCGGATAATCAGCTTTTTTTATTGCATTTAGACAGCCTGCGAGCGTCCGCCCGGAATTCAAGCCTATGATGACGCAGGATATGGAAGGGTATTTTTTATCGGTCATTTGACTTTTTCCCGAATTCTGTTATCGGCATAGCCCTGAAAGCCGGTTCTATGTGCCGGAACTTACCCATCATATTGACGCGCCTCTTCCGTAATGCCGGCCTTTTGAGTATTTCAATAATATCAAAAAGGGCTATATAGCTGCCTTATTCTGCTTACAGATGTAACAGATATGGCCTTTGGTAACCATATTATTGTTTTTGTTTATGCGGCGGGCAGTTATATATTTTTCGCTATTCCATATCTCTCGAAATGAATAATCGTTTATATTGCCGAAATCAAATTTTTCCTCCCATACGGCACAACAAGGAGATACGGAACCGTTCGGGTTTATTACCGATTCCGTCCATGGTATTTTGCAGAAATTTTTAATATTTTTCTTTCTTTTCCCGCGATAGTTATACATCGATAACTCTTCGTCTTCGGGTAACCATGATTTTACATTTTCGTACTGCGTTTTATTATCAAATAAAATCTCTTTAGCCATGTCGCACCTGAATTTACCCACTATTAACCCGTCTATTTTCAGGGCGCCGGCGAGTTTCTTCGCTTTTTTTATCTCGCTTTCGTTATGTCTGTTAACCAAAAAAAGCCAATAGATTTTTGGGGAACCGCTTTTTAGACTTTCCCTTATGCCGACCATCTCTTTTATGTTATCAATAATTTGCGTAAAGTTATTTCCTTTTTGGTATCTCTCCACCGATTCCTGCGAAGCGCCGTCTAAAGAAATAAGCAACGTATCCAATCCGGATGTTATTAAACTATTGCCTATATGTTCATCGAAGCGGCTTAGTGTGGTATTGAGCATAACATTAATTTTTCGTCCGCTTGCGTACCCTATCATTCTGAAGATATCCTTATTGAGCAAGGGTTCCCCTCAATTAAATAAGTGTATATCCCATAGATACGGCCCGCATTCATCAATAATTTTCTTAAAAAGGCCAAAACTCATGAAGGATTGCTGCCGCCCCCCTCTTTTTGTTCCTACGGGACACAGCACACAGCCCAGATTGCAATAATTGGACGGGTCTATTGTCAACTTAATCGGATAACTCAAAAGATACGGCATCTTCAATTTGAATTGAATTAAAGCAATTATAAGATTTATTTTTTGCCTGAATGTTTTTTCAGGGTTTAACAGATGTTTTAATAATTCCACCGCATACTCCCTTCCTGCTTACGCCTGCTCTAAGAAATATACTCATAAACGCCCGCCGGAATCCCAAACAAACTATAAACGGGCTCAAAAGAATGGCCGCCGCGCATCCTTTCGGCATAAATAACCTTGATCTTTTTGGGATAATCAACATTTTTACAGCATTGAGGCAACCGGTTAAGGCTCCTGAAGAATTTAAGCCTGCTACTAAAACCAAATTCGGCCGCGTACCGGCTACGTTTATTATTTTAGTTTTATATTTCATCTAATTTTTAATTTCTCTTAATTTGTTTGTTAAGCTCCTGATGGTCTTATCTTTTCTAAATTCTTGAGACATAAGAATACAATTACTTTCCAGCCTTTGTTTTTCCTTGTCATCAAGTTGAATATAGTGAATTATTTTTTTATAAAGATCTATATGGTCGCCGGGTGCAAATAAAAAACCATTATTTTGATCATCTATATACCCTTCTGGCCCGGCCATTCTTGAAGCAATAACCGGAATCCCGCACATCATCGCCTCTATACCTACTAAACCGAGACTCTCTGCATTTCTTCTAGTAGGAAAAACAAACAAATCGAAACTATTATAAAAATCCGGAAGTTTACTCTGGGTTTGTTCACCAAAATAAATAATCTGATTATTTAAATGACGCTCCTTTATCATTTTTTTTAATTCATTTGCCTGCTCACCACCGCCGAGCATCATGCAAATAAAATCTGTATTGTTTTTCTTCAAAAGATCTAAGGCTCTTATTAAAACATCCCATCCTTTCCCTTGAACAATACGGGAAACATAACCTATTATTAAACCACTCTCTTGCATTCCTATTTTAGCTCTTACTGTCTTTTTGTCTTTCCTAAAAAAAGTATTTCCGTCTATCCCGCCAGAGGGCGATATATGCACTTTATGCTTGGGCGCGTTAAGCACTTTAATTATAACCTCTAAAAAATATTCAGACGGCACAATAAATAAAGAAACCCCCCTAAAAAGCGGTTTAGTTATTTTTCTTAAAATCCGAGTAATAAGTTTTCCCTCTAAAAGATCGCTTCCGTGTACATTTGCAACAATCTTTTTCTTTCTCAATCTGCTAATTAAATAAACAGGTATTATAGAATGAGTCGGATAATGAATGTAAATTAAATCATATTCACAGAATAAGCCACGCCATATAATTTGAAAATAAAAACAGAAATAATTTAATAACTTAATACAAATATTTTTACTCCTTCCTCTAATTAAAGCCTTGCATGGAAATTCAACACCTGTCTCTTGCAATCCTGTTTCAACATTTTTAACAAATATTCCGTACGAAGGAAAACCTTCACTTGGATACATATTTGAAACCAAAAATATTTTAAGCTGTTTTTCCATTTTTGATCGATTTCATTTACAAATGTTCTATTTCCGAAAGCGCCTTGAGGCATGAATCTATAGTGTGTTCGGAATTGTGCGATGGAATGATAACTGAAATATCAACGGCTTTCGGCATGCTTTGCCTTCAGGATTTCCTCATATACATCGAGAATTTTGTCCGCCTTTCTACCCCATTCGAATTCTTCCGCCTTTTTGACGGCATTATCCGACATTTTTCTTCTTAACTCTTTATTATTAATCAATATGCTTATCTTTTCGGCCAATTCGCCTATCACATGTTCTCTGGATATGGGTTTTATCTTAAAACCTATACCCTCGGTAACATACTCACCGATTCCTCCGTTATCTACAATGATACAAGGAAGCCCGCTCGCCATTGCTTCCAATACCACCGCTCCGCCGAATTCTCTCACGGAGGGAAAACAAAAAATATCCGCTTTTTTGTAATATTTTATCGTCTCGGATTGTTCTGTCCATCCTGTAAAGTTGAAGTATGCAATAGCGGCCAATTGGTACTCTTTCTTATTGCCAGAAAGGCAGCGAACCGATAATATTTTTTGCTTAATCTGCTTTCTGGTATATAAATAAACTTGCGGCCTAATCTTACTTTTTCTAAAGCGGGCTTGTTCCTTTCATGCGTTATCAGCGTCGCCTCGGTGCGTTTACTAATCTCATTAAGATAATTATAACCTACCAAGGGAACGGACGGCCATTCCGGGTTACACTGCTCTATAATCAATAATACTTTTAATTTTCTTTCGTTCATTTAGATGTTTTCCTCAAATATTCTTTTCTTTAACTTCGCTATATCTTTTATATTAAATTTCTGGGTTACAATTTTGCGGGCATTTTCAGCGCAACTTTTTCGCAAATTTTCGTCTCTGGCCAGCATCTTAACTGCCTCAGCAATTACTTGTGGATTTCTTTCGGAGACAAGCACTCCTGTCTTTCTATTTTTTACTATCTCGGGAATTCCAGAATGTTCTGTTGCGATAACCGCAACCCCTGCAGCCATTGCCTCCATAATAACCACGGGTATGCCTTCTTTCTCCCCGTCCGCCGCCTCGCAGGAGGGGGCTATGCAAATATCGCTTTCTGTCAGTGCGTTTTTAACTTCCGCTTCGGAACAACTGCCCCTAAACACAATATTATCTTCTAAATTATACTCCTTTGTCCTTGCTTTAAGAAATTTTCTTAAGGGGCCGCCGCCTATAATGGTTAATTCAAAATTTGCCCCTTCGTCAGTTAGATTTTTGCACGCCTTTATTAGATAAATAAAACCTTTTTTTTCTACAAGCCGGCCGACGCCAATTAAGCGTATTTTACCGTCTTCCGCGGGCAGATTGCGCTTAGGGGTAAACCTGTAATCATCCGGGCCAACGCCGCAATGGGCCAAAAATATCTTATCCCTGCAGGGATATACCGAATCATAATAAGCAATATTATAATTGGAGACGGAACATAAAAATTTTGCGCTTTTAATCTTCTCTCTCGGGGCGGCTACCGAAGAAAGGCCTTTCGTCCCTGCGGCGTGTAAGGTTATACTGTATGGTATCCCAAGGAAGCCGGCGGCATACATCGCTATCGTAGCCGGGACATTAATAAAATGGGCGTGGATATGCGCTATGTTCTTTCTTTGCATATCCAGCGCATGGGAAGCGCATATAAAAAAATGATAAATTAACTTAAGATGCCGGAATATGTTTTTTTCTTCATTGAACAACGCCTTTTTAAAAGTATTAAAATAATTACGCGGCTTCTTTATCATAAACACTAGATGCGCGCAGAATATTTTGCCTATGTTTAATGGGTAAAGATACAAAGTTTCCCCCGCCAAACCCCTATCTTCTTCGGAGAGCTCTATTGCTGTCTTAGGGCGAACCCCAAATAAGGATATATCTACCCCCAATTTCCTCAATTCCTTTACTTCGCGGCGTATAAAAGTATGGGAGAGAACGCCGAAACTGGTTGTTATATATGCAATTTTTTTCATTTGTTTCTCGCCAGAGAAATCCTGTATAATAAAATATAGCGGAAGAAAAGATATACCAGTAGTATTCCATCGTGCAAATATCTTCTCCATAACCTGGGTTCCTGCATAGTGCGCCAAAGCCATTCAAGCCCTACCCGTTGCATCCAGCGAGGAGCTCTTTTTATTTTGCCGCTTAAGAAATCTATTGCTGCCCCTATTTGGCAGATGAGTTTTACTTTTAGCCTCCGCCGGTTCAGGCTTATCCACCACATCGCCTTTTCGGCGCTTAGGCTCAAAAACAATATATCCACACCTGAGCCATTTATCCCGTCTATATACCTGTCATCGCTCAACTCCTCCACGGAAGCAAAGGGGGGAGAAATATATTCCGCTATTTCTAAACCGGCGCCGTTTTCATTCATACGGCGCTGCGCCTCGAACGCCGATTCGGCAACCGTCCCAAATATACACGCCTTGTATTTTGCGGGCATCTTTCTGTTCACTAGTTCCGGAAGCAGGTCAGAGCCGGACACTTTCTCGCAACGGGATGCTCTCAAAAAATTACTAAGCCAAAGAGCCGGTATGCCATCGGCGCAGCGCAAATCGGCTTCCAGCACTGTCTTCCTAAAGGAAGCATCCTTAAGAGATTTGGCTATATAATCCATATTCACCGTAACAAGATATTTTGGAGGCCCTTCTTCGGCCCGGCATGTCCCGTCCACAAAGCTTATTACCTCGTCCATATCCTTAGAAAAACGCAGTAATCCCATGAGTGTTTCTGTTATTTTATTCATCTTTTACTTTTGCCGGTATATCATCGCGCGCCAACTCTAAATAACACCACAGGGATGGTTTTAATAAGGATTAATAAATCGAGCCGAAGCGATTGGTTCTCGATGTATTGCAAGTCGAGTTCCAGCCACCTTTCAAAACTCCCTATATTGCTTCTTCCTTCTATCTGCCAGAGGCAGGTTAAGCCCGGTTTTACCGAAAGGCGCCTCATTTCGCGGTCAGTATATCGCGCCACCTCTTCCGGCAGGGGCGGGCGCGGCCCAACCAAACTCATCCGGCCTTTAATAACGTTTAAGAGCTGGGGAAATTCATCTAAACTGGAACGCCGGAGAAACCTGCCGAAAGGCGTAATTCGCGGGTCGTTCTCCATCTTAAACGCCGGGCCGGCCATAATATTGTGGTCAATTAACTCCTGCCGTTTCTGTTCCGCACCGGAAATCATAGAACGGAACTTATAGAGAGTAAATTTTTTGCCATTTAGCCCTGCTCTT
Organism: uncultured Planctomycetia bacterium; assembly: GCA_964605645.1. Lineage (GTDB taxonomy): Bacteria > Omnitrophota > Gorgyraeia > Duberdicusellales > 4484-171 > PXAH01. The sequence continues at coordinate 53,139 of CAZSDJ010000003.1, read as the reverse complement.
TCTTGTTTAAAGATAACCGGCCCGGGAGAAGTTGCCTTGATAATCAAAGCGCAAAGTAACAATAAGGGCAGGTTCAAAAAAGCCAAAACAACAGAACCGGTAATATCAATCATTTTTTTAAAAAAGTTACGCATTACGATTTTCATTTACATATAATCATCAAAGGGGACATTTCCCTCGTTTATAACACACTCATTATCAATAAGTTACAAACAGGTGTTTTCCGGTAAACCAACTATCTGGAAATCACCACTTTATAACACCTTGGCCCCCAAAGGCTTATAACAGAGGGAAACGTCCCCTCGTTTACGTCCATATTTTTCTGCCAAGCGAGCGCCTCCCTAGCCCTGTCCGCGCCAGAACCTTAACCGCTAATTTTATATGTTCAGTTTTTTCTACGATATTAATTCTTTCCTTGCGTAAGATTATCTTTTTTATTATCTCGGACGCGTCAAACAACAGGACAAAAAACAAATCCGCCAATACGCAGAAAACGCCGTAGTTTTTTCTGTAATAGAAGAATTCGCTGGATAACTTCACATCCTCGGCCATTCTGCTCTCGGGCGTAATCTTTCCTATGTTTTTGGCGCTTTCGCCGTGCAGATGCGTTGCTTCGGCACGAGGGAAAAACAATACCTTCCAGCCTTTCCTTTTCGCGCGCAGGCAAAAGTCTATATCCTCCCGATAGAGAAAATAAGCGGTATCCAGGAACCCTGCCTCATCTATAACGCTTCTTCTGGTAAGGAGAAAACACCCCGGCACCCAGTCAACTTCGCAAACAGCATCGCGTTTATCCCTGACGCAGTCAATTCCTTTCAAAAAAGAAAACCTGCGCGAAAGCCCGGTATAAGTGAAAAACTGCCTTGCGGGGGTCGGGAAATACCCGCCGGAAATATGCGGGCTTGCGTCTCTCTCAAACAATTTTATCCCCAAGATACCGCATTCGGAATTCTTGTCAATAAACTCCGTCGCCTTTTGAATCGTATCCTCTTTTACGAAGACATCCGGATTAAGAAGTAATATGTATTTTCCGGCCGCCCTTTTAAATCCCTCGGCATTTGCTGCGGCGAAGCCATTGTTGTTTTTGCTCTCGATAAGAATTACTTCCGGAAAATCCCGCCTTACCATCTTTGCCGAGCCGTCAGATGAGGCGCTATCGACCACGATGGTTTCCTTCTTGATACTGCCTTCGGAGGCGCGAAGCCTCTCAAGGCATTCTCTGAGAACAGCGCGGGTCTTGTAATTGACGATTATAATCGAGAGGTTGGTTTCCATAGAAATCCCTTACCGCGAATCCGTTTCTTCGGCCCTTTGCCGCTCAGTATTGATTGGAGCTAATTGATTGGAGCTTAGCTCCAATCATCTTAATTGGTATTCGGCCAAGACATCCTCTGTCTTACCTTCCATGCGAATACTGCCCTCATTAAGCCAGATAGCCTTTTGGCAGTATTTTTTTAAAAACCAGCTGCGGTGCGAAGCCATAATTACAGTCTTATCAGGGGAAAATAAACCTTGGAAGTGCTTTTCGCATCTTTTTTCAAAATCCCTGTCAATAAAAGCTAAATTTTCGTCAAAAATTAAAAAATCGCTGTCTACCTGAAAAAACACACTTAATGCTGTTTTCTGAATCTGGCCCTCGGAAAGTTCTTTCAGCAAGGAAAACCTTTGCTGGCAAAGCCCTGCTGTTTCTAGTATTTTATCCATTTTCCCGGACATGGCCTTGCGGCCAATCCCGTGAATTGCTCCGAACAAATAGACGTTATCCTGCACCGAAAGCTCACCGTTGAACCCTGTCCAAAAGTTAAATAAAGCTTCCGGATTATCTTTTACCTCAAGAAAACCGGAAGTTTTACTGTAGATACCGGCCAGTATTCTAAGTAAAGTTGTTTTGCCTGAACCGTTTTTACCTACAATAGCTAATTTTTCCCCTTTTTTGACATAAAAAGAAAGGCCTTTCAGTACCCACAATTCTTTTTGAAGCGGATTTCTCTTTATTAATGAATTTATCAATTGAAATGCAGTCCTTTCTCTTCTAAAGGTCAAAAAACGCTTGGAAAGTTTTTCTGCTTTGATTAAAATTTCACTCATGCTCTTTCTGCTGCAGGCCCTTCAAAGGCAATAAACAGCCGGTAGCCAATAATAAAAAATAGAAAGCCTAAAGCCAGGCTGTAAAAATAGTTAGCGAAATTTATGCTTGTCATCAATATCTGGCGGAAAGAAACCATAAATGGCGTCAAGGGGTTGCCCCAGTATATTAAATTTTTTACCCCGGAAGATAATTCTTGGATACGGTAAAAAACAGGGGTGGCAAAAAACAACAGCCGGGAAATAATCATCCATATGTGTTCTATATCTCTGGCAAAACAAAAAAGTAAAGAGAGAATTATCCCTACCCCTAACACAAACCCAAGAAAAGCTAAAAATAAAGGCACAAGTAAAATTAAATATTTCCATGCCACCGTTTTATAAACGGCGGCTATTGCCAAACAGATAAACAGTTCAATAACAAATTTATAAGTATGAACCGAAAGGTTAGATAAAATAATAATCTCTCTTGGTACGGTTGAGTTTAAAATTAATTCTCTGTTTAGAAAAAAAATTTTTATCAAATATGTGGTTGCGGTAATAAAGAAACTAACGGTTATGATACCTATTAAAAGATACAAAGGGTAGGCGCGAATCTCTTGGCCAAAACGAATCCTGAAAATAACATACGTAATAGCTAAAAGTGTTGCCGGCCCAAGAAGGCTCCAGAAAATTCCTAATACACAGTTACGGTCATTAACTTTAAAGTTAGCACGGGCCAGTTCCAGGAAGGTATGCCAGTTGTTTTTGGTAAATATATTTCTCTCTCTCATCTTATTATTTGCGGAGCAAAAAATGCCGCCATGCATAATTGCAAGAACCGAATAATATGCCGTAACCCATAATTATATTATCAAAGAAAGTAATTGCAAGCCCTGTAGCTCCAAAACTAAAACCTTTCTCTTTTCTGAGAAAATTTATAAAACCCAGATTGAAACACAGCCATAGAATTAAAAAAAGCAGCAGCCAAACTCCTTTCTCTGGGCCGCTGAACTGCAACCCCCCCCACAAAAAAACACCTGCGGCTAAAATAATACTTATCAGCTGGCTTTTGGGAGCATGGGCATAGCCTGTCTTATACCTTCCCAGCTGCCTCCATCCTCTGTACCTAATAAAAATATGCGCCCATTCAAAAGAAATTTGAAAATCGTTTTTGATAAATGAAGAGAGATTATATTTTTTAAGATGAACCACCTCTAAACTTTTCAGGAAAACAATCCTTCTGCCTATAGATATAAGTTTCTGCCCCAAAGCGGTATCAGTCGCAATGCTCACATCGGGATCGGGCGCCTGGAAAACCTTGCGCTTTATAGCATATATCGAACCGTACAAGAAGGTTACCTTTTGGGGTAATCTCCGGAAAATATAGTGCATATAAAGATTTTTATACTGGCTGAAAAAATCTTTATTAGGGTGTTCTTTGGAAAGTATTCCCGTTACTGCATCTATCTTGGGGTTCCCAGCCAGATATTCGGCTATCCTGGATAAAGTATCAGGCTTTATCAAAACATCGGAATCTATATTGACTATGATTTGGCCCTTTGCAGGCCTTATCCCCCTGCTGCGTGCTTTGGCCCTGCCCAGATGGTGCTTTAATTCTATAATCTTATCGGCATATTTTCTGGCAACCGGGACAGTAGCATCCTTGCTGGCATCATCAACTATCAAAAGTTCATAGTCAAGGTAAGAAGAGTTTCTTATTGCCCTGAGGCATTTTCCTATCGTAGGCTGGCTATTATGGGTTGGGACTACTACAGATAAATATGCCATAATTGTTGGCTGTAAATTTTAACTCTATCGGCAACTCTTAAAGAATATATCTTGTATCTGCTTTTATCAACGCCGGCCTGCCCATTTTTCTGAGTTTGGATAAAACCGGCCTCATAGGATTAAAATTTTGGATATTTTATTTGTTTGCTCTTTTTATAGATATGATCAAAATTGCACTTTAGAATACCTTTGAAAAACTCAAATGAATTTGTGATTAGATAAAGCGGCCCCTTAGCTATTGCTTTCTTATTCAATATTAATCTCCGGAAAACCTCCCCCATTCCTTTGTACCTTTTATAACTGTTTCCCTCTCCCCATTTATAAAATAAATAATTCCGGTTATAGGCTATTTTAAAAGAACGTTCTTTCTCGCTGGCAATATCCCTGCACCCGCCATAAGGTGTGCTCTTATGAATTAAAGCAGCCCGGGGAGAATAATACAGTAACCCTCCTGCTTTCTTTGCCCTTACCCAAATTTCAGAATCAGAACCTACGGCAACTCCGCCGTAGAAGTTTTCATTATAACCGCCAATAGACTTAAAAAATTCTTTCCGGAAAGATAAATTGCCGCCAGGCGCCCACTTGGGAAAATGTATAAAACCAGCGTTTCTGGCTAATTTCCTCTCGTCAATTATTTTTTCATACTTTTCTTTGCTAAAACTATTCCTGCTAACTAAGGATTGCCCGGGATTAAGAATAGGGCCGGTAACCGCAATTATTTGGGGGTTAGAATATGGTAAAATATGGCTTTTAAGAAAACCGCTTTTTGGTTTTACATCATCATCTATAAATACAACGATTTCTCCCTGAGACAATTTAACGCCATAATTGATAGCTGCATATTGGTTTTTAAATTTTTTGATTAAGTATGCAAGGTGTATTTTCTTTAAACTAAATCTCTTTTTTATTTTTGATATATTCGCATTAATTTTACTGCTTTGATCAATGACTATAATTTCAAACGGCCTATAATTTTCATTATTTAAAAAATGAAATAAAAGTTCATTGATTTCTTGTTCTCTATTTAGGGTAGATATAATAATTGAAGCTAGCATCTGATTTTCCTCAGCTTTCGGTACCACCAGGCAATATATTCTGCATTTTTATAGCCTACCAGCTGCGAAACTAGCTTTAAATGTTTTGGCCGTTTAGGAATATACCGATGATTAAGGCTTTCTAGCTCCCTAAGGGCAAAATTAAACATTTTCATATTTTTCTTAAAAGCTGCCCGGCCCAGATACCCGTAAACAGTTAACAAAGCATCGTTGCGCTCTTTGGTTATACCGCCCTCTTTTTGCCAGATTTGCTTTATCTCTTTCGCATTATTATAGATGTCCCGGTGAAAAGCAAACCAGCTTTTTTTAGATAAAGAATTCAGGTTATGCTGCCGATAATAAGCCATTGCCTGCGGGCAATAGATAAATTTTGCTCCTGCCAGGGCACAATCCAAAACAAATCTTGCATCCTGGATAACCGGGAATCTTTCTTTAAAACCGCCGGCCTTCTCTACTATAGAACGCCTGAATAAATACACTGCCGGCGGGCACCAAAATTGAGTAAATAAATCAACTTCCGGATTTTTTAGCTTCCTTTGAACTTTTTCTCCTTTTTTAAAACTGCTGTTTTTATCCTTTACCAGCCTTTGCCAATTACCATAAGCAACATCAGCTTCGGATTGTTTAAGTAGTTTTAGCTGTTTTTTAATTTTGCCTTTTGCCAGAAGGTCATCGGCATCTAAAAACTGGATAAACTCTCCCTTTGACTCTTCTATGCCGGTATTTCTTGCTTTTGCCGCTCCCTGGTTTTTTGTCCTTATTAATTTAACAAAGGGGAATTTTTCTTGGATAATCTTTGCTGAACTATCTGTTGACCCGTCATCTACAACAACAACCTCTCCCTCAACTTGCTGTTCAACCACACTCTCAAGCGTATTTTTTATCCACTTTTCTGAATTAGAACATGGGATAACAACTGATATAATCAATCAAATCTCCAAACTACTTATTTATCCTTCTTTTTATGGAATTGTACCATTTATCCGATAACTTCTCTGCCTCTTGCCTTGCCTTTTTGGTTAAAAAAGATGAATAATTTTTGAAATAATAACAAACCCTGCCTGCTTCTTCCCCCACACTCGAAAAATCCCCTAAATAAAGAAATGGAATGCTTTGGCCTCCCGTATACTTTTGAAAATCCGAATACTTATACTTATAATACTCACCGGATATCACTGGTACCGGGGCTGCACCGGCAATCAGAGAAAAAAGGCAACCGTGAAAAGACATAGATACTGTCCCGTAGGCTGCATTCATAATAGTTAATAATTCTTTTCCTGTTTTAAAAAAAGGTAATATTTTTATATCTAAATGTTTATTAAAATTTTGCTGTAGGTATTTGAAAAATTTGGTATCATCACAAAACCCAATACCGCTCATTTGAAATAATTTAAAAGGCAGGTTTGTTTGCTGCTGCAAAGAAAATAAAAAATCTGAAAATATTTTATATTTTTTATTAAAGTTGGTATTCTGGTTTGTAAAATCTACTTCCCTAATATTAACCATAATATAGCTTTTCTGCTTTTTGCCTTTATTCGGGTTAGGATAAAAATTCTGACAGCTAAAGGCTTCATCGTAGGCTAATTCAGCCGGGGTTACTTCTGCCAATTTAAGGCAATTTTGATTTCTTGCCCGCATATCAGTTACCAAAAAATTTAGCATTAGGCGAAATAACAACCTCTGTTGTTTGGTTTGTGGGCCGTACTGCTGCGGCCCAAAAAAAACAGGTATTTTATATATGCGGCATATAAACAAACTATAAAAAAGGGGTAAAAAATTAAAGTAAAACCAGGGAGAGGATAGCTGGGTACCGCCATAAAAATATAAAAAAGATGAGTCTTTTATATCTTTTGTGATAATATTTAGGGAAGAAGATATCGTTTTTGCAACTATAAAGAAAATAGGGAATAAAAAAAAGTAGATAAAATTATGCAATAATAGCGGAATTTTTAAATAGCGTAATTTATTATGCCAGCGCCAATAAAGACAAGATAGCCCTTGATGAAAAATAATATCGGAAAACTTAGTTTTATCTAATCTGGATTGATCGTGGATATGAGACACCAACTCTACCTTTTGACCGAAAAAATATCGTAAATTACTAGCTACAGATGACAACAAGCATTTATCCCCGAAAGATTCCTGTCCATTATAAGAACCGATTATCAATATTTTATCCATTTAAACTCTTCCTAATAATTTATTAGCAAAGTAAAAAAGATTCAATCCCAATTTTGGCCCAAGATGATAGATAAATCCGGATAAGCCCCAAAATTTATACCAAAAATAATCTGGTAATTTTTTAATATTTACATAATCTAAATACTTTTTGCAGCCCGATACCTGACGCCTTTTAGCCAAATAAACCAAAGAAATAATTTTTTCATCCAATGCCGCTTCCCTTTTGAAATTCAAATTTCCTTTTTGTTTTAGGAAATTTTTATACTCGGTAATTAATTTTAGCCTGTCGGGCGGCCAATAATGTTCATGTTTTACTGTAACTCGGTGGGGCATTGAATGTTGCCTTATCTTGGCCACAGCCTGGTTAATATAGCTTATAGAATAATCTTGTCCAAAAAGCCAGAAAAAATAATCAAAAAGTTGACTCACATAAAGATTTTCGTTCCATCTTCTTTTATTTCTTTTAACTAATACTGCCGGCCCAACTATAGGCCGTTTAATTAAACTGGCTAATAGATCATCGGGAAAGAAGGGTTCGTTATTCACGTACTCGCATCGGCCTGAGCCCTGACAGAAATTAATCCATCCTCCTACTGCAGCATCTGTATTGTTCTTTTTAATAGTATTCAATAAAGACATAACCGCATTCGGTAAAAGAAGGTCGTCAGCATCCAAAAAAAGAAAATAACCCCCTTTGCTCTTCTCAACGCCTAAATTCCTGGCACATGTTGCTCCGCTTTGATGCGGAGTAGTAAAGAATTTAATAATGCCTGAATTTACTTTTTGTAATTTTCCAATAGATTTCCTGCTGTCATCAGCAGAACAATCATCAATTACAATAATTTCTATATTTTTGTAAGTCTGGTTTAGGCAGCTTTTAATCGCTTCTCCTACCCAATCCTGATAATTATAGTTGGGAATTATAATTGAAACTAGCGGATTATCTTGAATTTCATTATCCATGAAAAGAAAACAATTTATCTAGAAATTAGAAAAATTTCTGCTGCTGCCAGTACTGATAAAACTTTCCTTTTTTCTCCAAAAGCATACCCAAAGAACCTTCTTCCTTGAGGCTGCCGTCTTCTATAACTATAATCTTATCAGCATTTTTTATGGTAGAAAGCCGGTGGGCAATAACAATGGTAGTCCTGCCCTTTACTGCTTCTTCAATGGATCTTTGGATAAGCCTTTCTGTGGTAGTATCTAGGGAACTGGTCGCCTCATCTAAAATCAATACTTCTGTTTCTCTCAGAAGCGCCCGGGCAATCGAAATTCTTTGCTTCTGCCCCCCGGATAATTTAACCCCCCTGTCTCCTATCTGAGTTTCAATCCCCTGGGGCAGGCTGGTAACAAAATCGTACAGGCAGGTTTGCTTTAAAACATTTATCAGCTTCTCTTCCGAAGGCTCACAATCGCAGGCAAAAATAATATTATTCCTTAAGGTGTCATTAAACAGAAAATCATCCTGGGTAACCACTGAAATATGTTTCCTCAGAGAGTCTACGGTAAACTCCCTGATATCTATTCCGTCTATTTTTATGGAACCGGAGGGGCAATCGTAAAAACGGATTAAGAGATTAACCAAGGTGGTTTTACCGGCTCCGGTCGGCCCTACTATAGCAGTCATCTGGCCCTTTTTAAAAGCAGTACTGATATTCCTTAAAACCATCATATCAGAATTATAGGAAAAAGAGAGGTTGTTTAGCTCTATAGAATTATTTAAACCGGTAAACTCCCTATCCCCTTGGCCCACCATACCTTTGCCGTGGCTTGAGAAAACTTTATGCACTTCTTTTAGGGGAGGTTTTAAAACAGCTATTTTTTCTCTGGCCCGGCTAAAAATTTCAAACTTAGGGAACATATCTCTGGCTATGTAGAAAAATACAGCAAAAGCTGCCAAATCAGCAGATTTATCTCTAGCTAATATGAATGCCACAACAGCAACCAAAAATAAAATAGAAGTTAATACTATGGTACCCTGAACAGGGCCGATTAAATTTGATACTTTCGCCCTTCTGAAAATTAACCTTCTTAATTTTTCTGTAGAGTTTTCATATACCCTGCCCATTTTGCCTTCTTTAGAGTATGCTTTTATCAAAGGCATACAGGAAAGTATATTTATAATCTGCCGCTTCAGTGATATCTCTTGCCGGGTAGTTTTTCTGGATAAATACGAAATCAAACCAATAATTTTTCGAAGTAAAAAATGCAGTATTGGCGCAAGTAAAATCAAAAATATAGTTAACCGCCAAGATATAATCAATAAAATTACAAAATGGATTACAATATCAAGAAAATTAGAAATAAAATCTCTGGCGAAATTAAGCAGGCGCAGGATTTCCTGTGAATAATCTACAACCGACAGTACATAGCCCTGGCCTTTGCGGTCAAAGTATGCTTTGCCAAAGCTTAAGAACCTTCTAAACACAAAAACATTTATTCTTTGAGAAAACTTGCCGTTCCAATAGGCAGAAACAACCCCGGATAGGTACTGAAGCCCGTATTTAAAAATAGTGGCCAGAAAAATCAACACCGCTAAAAATAAAAACATAGCCCGGTTGGTAGTAAGAAAATCCCAATCTGGCTTCTGGACAAAACTTACCACCCGGCTAAGCAGCGGGATATTATTGATAAAGGAATAATCACCGGATACAACCCCTTTGGCTAAGGGAACAAGAAGCCCCAGCCCTATGCCGCCTGAGGTAACAGCTAAAAAAGAAAGCGCCATAGGAATTATCAAATGATGAGGTTTAACCTGCATTACTTTGAAAAAATTACCTAACGTATCTAGTTTATTTTTAAATTGCGATATTTTGTTTCTCATAATTCTGCTCCCCCGCGCAACACAACTATGGTGCAGCGGGCAATTATCCACAAATCAAATAATATTAATTTGCCGGCACTCTCAGCAAAACACTTTTTAATATATAAGCCGTCTAAACTATTGAGCAGTTCTATATTGGGTTCGTGGGTTTTTGCCATCTCTTCCATCATCTTCCGGTAGCGAGGATGCCTTTTGCAGGCCTGCGGCACACCAAAAAAACCCGCCTTTATAAAATTACGATAAATTAAGCCGGCATTGATTTCCTGTTTGTGCTGCTTATAGATATGGGGCCTGGGCCCGACAAAAGACATATCGCCTTTTATAATATTTATAATTTGCGGCAGTTCATCCAGATACATTTTAAGAATAAGCCTTCCTGCAATAGTTTTTGGCCCGGCAGCAGTTATGCTCCTTTGCCCGGGTGCTTTTTTTACCCACTCTACAATTTCTTGGGTTACTGTCCTGAATTTAATAATTTTAAATATCCTGCCGGCTGAAACTCTGGGTTCCCAATAAAAAACTGAACCCTGATCTTTGGAATTAAACCAGCTGTCTGCCTTTACCGCCCAGGCACCTAATAAAATCAAAGGCGAAATCAGAAAAAAAACAGGATAAGCCAAAATTCTATCCAAAAAATACTTGGGTTTTAGCTTGTTGTAAAGCTCGTAATAATTATGCATAGTCCCCCTTTAGGGGTCAGGTCTCCACTCTGCCTTTAGGGGTCAGGTCTCCACTCTGCACTTTTAACTTTTTTTTCTAGTTTCGCTAAAAGCTTATCAAGCTTTTTATCTTTTTTTCTGGCCTCTTCTACTCTTCGAAATGCCTGACTTACTCCTGTATCTTTTATTTTACCACAAAAAACAGCTATATCTTTTAAGGTTTGTTGGGTATATTTACGGGCCAGGTAGAAGATAATTCTCCTTTTCAGCCTCCTGTTATCTGCTGTATTTTTTTCTACAAGTGTTTTAATTTTCTCCAAAGGAAGTTGTTTTTCCCGCTTTAGTTTATCTATAGTGGGAATTTCTGGATCTTGTTTGCTCATAACAAATTTCTTTATTATCTTATCAGCAAAGTCACTGTTGCCGAGAATAAATCCTTTTATTGTGTTTTTTGAAATGATATCTTTTTCCTTGCCGATTGCGCCCAAAACGAATTCTTTATAAAGCTTTTTAGCCTTTACAACTGTTTTACCAAACATAGAAAGAATAAATGCTGTTTGCAGCCAAAGAGGCGGTGATGCTTTTGAAACAAAATATTTATAGCTACTCCAGGGGTATTTTATAGGATCCCTTACTTTTTTTACTCTAACCGGATTCAGATGAATATAGCGGGAAAGATGATGTAGATACTCATCTTGTTGGATTAGTATGGCCTTATATCTGCCTTGATATAAAGGGCCTACCCGTTTTCTTTTGCTATTGAAGTATATGGCATAACTGGTATTAAGATAATGCATTATTTTACTGAGATTAGCCTTGGGAGTTTGTAAAATTAAATGATAATGATTATCCATCATCACATAGCTATGAATAAACGCTTTATATCCAAGATATGCCTGGCCTAGATAAGAAAGAAACCTATCTTTATCTGCATCTTGTAAGAAGATATTTTTTCTTTCTGTTCCCCTTTGGATTACATGGTAGAAAGCATTTTCATATTCTATTCTTAACGGACGAGCCATAAAACAATAATATCATGGGGATAATATTTGTCAAGAGTGGAGACCTGACCCCTTATCCACTTAACGGACGAGCCATAAAACAATAATATCATGGGGATAATATTTGTCAAGAGTGGAGACCTGACCCCTTATCCAGTTTGTTGTCTGTGCTTTCGGCAATCCAGGGGTAGGTTTTTTCTAAGCCTTCCTTTAGAGGATAATCAGGAGCCCAGCCCAGCTTCTCTTTAATTAATTTGTTGTCTGAACTTCTGCCTCTTACCCCCAAAGGGCCTTCTATATGTTTTATGCTGATTTTTTTACCGGCAATACCGGCAATCATATAAGCTAAGCCATTTATGCTGACCTTTTCATCGGAGCCTATGTTTACCGGGCCGGTAAAATCAGAGTGCATCAACCTCCAGGTAGCTTCTATGCAGGCGTCAATATAGAGAAAAGAACGGGTTTGTTTGCCGTCACCCCACATCTTAATCTCTGCACCGTCTTTAGCCTGGGCAATCTTGCGGCAGAAAGCAGCCGGAGCCTTCTCTCTGCCCCCCTGCCAAGTCCCCAAAGGGCCAAAGATATTGTGGTACCTTGCAATATGGACTTCCCTGCCGTAATTCCGGTTATAGGCCAAATATAGGCGCTCACCGAACAGTTTCTCCCAGCCGTATTCTGAATCCGGATTAGCCGGGTAAGCGCAATCTTCCGGCAAACCGGGATTATCAGGTTCCATTTGATTGTATTCCGGATAAATACAGGCTGAAGAAGAATAGAATACTTTCTTTATACCGGTTTCTTTTGCCTGTTCTAACATGTTCAAGTTAATTGAGGCTGAATTATGTAAAATTGCTGCATCATTATCTCCGGTAAAAACAAATCCGGCTCCTCCCATATCAGCGGCTAACTGATACAATTCATCAAATTGCACATCTTGGGTAATTTTCTTACAAACCTGCTGGCCGCGCAGGTCACCAATAATGAAATCATCGGCTTTTGATTCTTCAAATTCGTGGCGCTTTAGGTCAACGCCCCGGACCCAATATCCTTCTTTTTTTAACCTCTTGACCAAAAATCCTCCGATAAAACCTCCTGCTCCGCAAACTAGAGCTTTTTTCTGGCTCATCGCTTATCCCTCCTCTCCATACCTAAATTGTTTTATTTTTGATAAACCTTTTTTTTATCTATATAAATCATCAAAGTTTACTTAAACGTATCCCCCGAATTTTAATTTATTCAACCTAGGAAATGAAATCAATTTTCATATTTTTTGAAAATATTAACTAATTTCTCCGCCATCGCTTTGTAGCTATATTGGTCTTTGCACCCTTAGGGGTCAGGTCTCCACTCTGCACTTTTAACTTTTTTTTCTAATTTCGCTAAAAGCTTATCAAGCTTCTTATCTTTTTTCTTAGTTTCTGCTATTCTTCAAAATACCCGGTCTTTGATTATTCGCCTTTAAGATTTCTTTTCAGAGTATCTTTCCCTTTTCTGAAAAGCACCATTTCTCCTTTTGTAAATCTATGTTGACTAATATCCTTATAATGAAAAACAAACACATCCGTTGCCATGAGAATTTTAAATCCAGCCTGTTTAAGCCGTAGCAAGAATTCGTCTTCGTTGCCCGTATTTCTATTTAGGGGATTGAAATAATAAGGCTTAGATAAAAAATAAGAATGCACGTTTTTCTCAAAAGCCTCCCTCGAAAAACCCATGAAAAACCCATTGATATATCCCACCTCAACAGGTTTATTTTCTTTTATTATATCAGCGGCTGCCTGGATATCTAGTTGTAAATCAGATGCTGCATAAGCTGGATAAAATTCTCTTATATCCTGACGTGGTTGAAAGCCGGGGCAATTTGTCAAGGGGCCAATAGCACCCGCTTCTTTGTGACTCTCAAGATGAGCTAGCATTTTATGAAAGGTATTTTTAGGTATGATAGTATCATTGTTAATAAGAAATACATAATCAGCCTTAATTTTTTTTAACACAAACAAAACACCATCGTTCCAGGTTTGGGTTAAACCCCTATTTTTTCTGTAACGGAAATAACATATATTCGTGAGCTTTTTTAAATCTTCCGAAAAAAATGATTTTGTCTGACCTGTTGAATGATCATCCATGACGATTAATATATAGTTATAATCACTATCTAGCGCAGCATAATATGAATTGAGCGCTTGTTTTGTGTATTCCAAATAATTGCAGCAGGATACAATAACACAAACTATTTTCTTGTTGGGTTTTGTTTGAAAGTTAGTATAACGGTATTCAAGTGTAGCAAATCTGCTTTTCAAAATAACTCTAAAGAAACGGCAGTTTTTGGCTACATTTCTCACAAACTCATACAGCTTTAAAGCCTTAAGTATCTGTATTGTTATAGTTTTGATTTGTGGAGAAATCATTTGCTTAAATTCTTTCTTCTCTTTCTTTATAAGATATTTCCGCTCTAGTATCAGGAATCAGGTCTCTACTCTGCACTTTTAACTTTTTTTTCTAACTCACTTGAAGCTTTTTTAAATTTATCAATGGCGTTTTGTTCCTTGCCCCAGTCTATCAGTTCCTTCATCCCCTGTTTAAAGCTTTTTTTGGTTCATAATTGAGAATCTTTTTAAGATGAGAAATATCAGAGTAACAGTGTCTTATGTCTCCCTTTCTGAACTTTTCTACAACTTTATAATCTAATTTGCCTTGTTTGTCATATAAGTTTATTAGTAATTCAGCGATTTCTTTTATAGTCCTTGCCACCCCTGTTCCTACATTAAAAACTTTCATGTTAGCTTCTTCTTTTTCTAGCACTAGTTGATTGACTCTTGCGATATCTTCAACGTGTACAAAATCTCTACTCTGATTACCATCTTCAAAGATAAGAGGAGGATTATTATTCTTTATCCTACTACTAAAAATTGCGCAAACTCCAGTATAGGGATTATTTAAACTCTGTCTGGGGCCGTACACATTAAAGTATCTCAAAGCTACTGTAGGTATATCATAAGTTTTTCCTATTATTAAAGCCATCTCTTCCTGGTCTTTCTTAGTTTGAGCATAAATACTTGTAGAGACAAGCGGTTTATTTTCTGGAGTAGGTTTAGGTTCTAATACCGCTTGGCAATCAGAGCATTTGTATTCGCATTTTCCTTGTTCCATTCCACCGGTTAACAGAATTTTTTGTTAGCCTTTATAATTTCTGCCTCCTAATTTTCCGGGCAACTATTATATACTGAAACACTAAAAATTCTCTTAAAATAGGAATTGGTACATATTTCAAAAATCTATTTACAAAACTCATTTTTCGATAAGGGTTTTCTAATAATCTGTATTTTCTCTTTAACGTAGTTACTTCTAACTCTGCATATTTAAGCATTTCCATTATATTTTTATAAGTAAAAAACCGTAAGTGAGATGTGTCATGTATCCCCCTCCTCCTATAAGGCCAATATCCTTTAAAGACTAAATTAAAAATTGTATTCCAATGCCTAACATTTGGTATACTTATAATCACAACACCGTCATTACTTAAAAAATCCATACTATTTCTTAAAACTTCCCAAGGGTTTTTTAGATGTTCAAGTATATCTGCAAAAATCACACAATCAAAATAATTTTCTGAAAAATATTTATGAAGGTTGATATTTTCAATGTCTCCTCTTATTAAATAATTCAACTTTTTTTTAGCAACTTTGGCCATTTTTTCATCTTTCTCTATCCCAGTAACTTCGGAGTTATACCTCCGCTTAATTTTTTCCCCGAGCACACCAATACTACAACCAATATCTAAAACCCTCGTGATATCATAAGTAATAAAATTAAAAATATCATCTCTAAAACCAGTGTATGATGGATTGAATATTTTACTTTTCATAAGAATAATTACCTACATATACCCATATTTTTCATTTTCTTTTCCGCAAATTTTATTAAAAGAATTTAAGAGAGATATATCCCACTTTGTCCAGTGTTCAATCTCATATTTTTTTGTCGCATTTTTAGGATTTTTAACGGACTTTCTCCATACGTCTTTAGAAATATTAAAATTAATTGGAGACAAAACATGTTTTTTAAAATAATTATAGTCACTTGATATTTCTTCAATTTTTATAAATGTATCAATTTCTCTGCTTATACGTTCATTGGCATCTTTCCATAACCAACAAATTTTTTCAAATCGGTTCAAGTTATCCCATTTTTTTCTAAGTGGATCATCCTTGTTAGGTTTCAATAAGTGATGGCCTACTCCGTCTTTAGTGTAATGGCCTCTACTCATTAATGACCTAACCACATCTTTACCATTACGTACCAAATGTAACAAATTTGACTGAGGAAAATTTTTTTTCAAAGCCTTAGCGTGAAATCTTAATGCAGAATTTACCTCCCCATAAGTTTTAATATCTTTATTTTTCAGTAAACTATAACTTCTTTTTTTTCTAAATTTTTTTATATACTTGTCGGCTAAAGTTTCTGATTTATGAGCCTCAACTACAGCGCGAAAATCTTCATTGACCGGTTCATGAAAAACGGCACTTTTTTTCTCTTTATTCAATAAGTCAGCTAACAATTTTGTTCCAGACCTTCCCATGCCCAAAATAAAAAATACATTCTTTTCTTTAAACCAATTATTAACTTCCTTTTCGGTAATCCAAAATTTCATACAACAGGGGACAGCTCCGCCGCCTCACTCCCATGTTAATCACAGATATACACAGATGAACAACAGATTGACACAGATATCATCTGTGTTTCAGGAGAGCTCGACGCAACGGGCAGGTTCGGAGGGCACAATACTTGGGTTCGGGAAATTCTCTTTTTTAGTGTCCGTCAAACTCGGGGTGGCCCAATGTATCCCCTAATTTACAATCTTCTCTCTACCTTATCCTGCCACATTTCGTTCAATTTCCGATAAAAGTGTCGTTGGAAAACCCTTGATAACCATGTGTTGGCTGACGGGAAGAAACATCTTAAGCTCACGCCTAAAATCCAATTTCCCTGCCTTAATGACTTTAATGATTTTTGATTTTAATTGCTTATCTCTAAGAAATATGTCTTTGAATGCCATACGGCTTCGGAGAATAAAATAAAGATCGTAAAAATCCCGTGCCTTACCGCGCGTAAGACAGGCCTGTATTTTTTCGGAAACAAGAACCTCTTCTTTGAGATGAACGAGTGTATATGGCATAACAAGCTCGGACCGAATAAGAACTGCTGTCCCTCCTTCTTTTTTGCCGTTTCGCAGAGATACCTCGATCTGAATCCGGCTGTTATATTCGTTGGTTTTAAACTGAAATATAGCAAGATAACCGCCGGGAGTGCTTTTCGACTCAACGATTTCGGTCTGAATGCCCTCCATCTCCATTTTGGCAAGCGTCTCTTCCATCAATGTTTCAATCTTTTTTACTGACACAGTCACTCCGGTAAAGTCCAAATCCTCCGAAAACCGCGGATTCTGCCAGATAACCCGCAGGGCTGTCCCTCCCTTAAAAAGTAGTTTATC
The DNA here is from genome assembly GCA_964605645.1 of uncultured Planctomycetia bacterium. Taxonomy (GTDB): domain Bacteria; phylum Omnitrophota; class Gorgyraeia; order Duberdicusellales; family 4484-171; genus PXAH01. The sequence goes on along the minus strand of CAZSDJ010000003.1, from coordinate 36,073 downwards.
GGATCCCTTTCCCTGATAAAGCCATGAAAGAAATAATTGCTGAAAATACTCCCGCACAACGTTATCAAGAGTTGTCTGCCAAAGCCCGGCTAGTTTCTGAATTTGCCTTTTTCCAATCATAAAATTTCTTTAACCAGCCTTGTTAAACTTTTCCTGCCAAAAAACTTGATATATTCCGTGACGGTTTTTTTCTTTATTCTGCGGGTATCGAGGCGCTCGTTCAAGGGTTTACGTTTCAGATCTACAAAATAAAGATAATCTACGAAGGCCTTTTCCGGTTCGGCAATAAGGAGAGTAGTACCGTTTTTTTTCTCTGTTTTATAGCCCTGAAAAGCCTGTTTTTTGATGTGAGAATAAGTAAAAGATTTATTATTGACTGTAAATTCACGGGTTATTCGGGTTGTCGCCGATGTTACGGCATAGACGGATTCGGGTATAATGCCGTATCGAGTCAGGGCATACTCAAAAGAGATGTAGCTTGGCGCATATAGCCGATTAGCTATGGCTTCTTCTTGGGGCAACTCGGCACGCAGAGCATAAAGACCGTTTCTTATTTTCAAGAAAAGGTCCTGGCTGTGGTCCTTGATGAATTCTTGGGCCGCCCGTAAGGATACGGCGAAGATACGCCGGAAGTCAGACGGTGAAAAAAGCCGCACACCTTTTTCCAGTAGAAACTGCTGAACATATATTGGTTTAAGTTTTCGCTCCATATAGCGCTAAATGTTAAATGTCTATTGCAGTAAGTATACACTGTTTTTCGAATTATACAAGTTTTTTCCGTCAAACCCGGCGTGGTCTACACCTATTTTATCTTTACCGGCTTTTTCTGCTATCTTTTCATTTATGAAATCCTGATAGCCTTTTTGTTTTCCTTTAATTATATCTATATTTACTATATCGTCTTTTGTATTTTTAAGGTGTTTTTTGGCACTGGAGTATTTGAAGCCACCTATGGGGGTCAGGTCTTCACATTACACATACTTTCTATCTTGGCAATCGCCCGGCCGGTATTTTTATCTTTCTTTCTTTTTTCTTCCAGCCGCTTGCATAATGAAGCCACCTATGGGGGTCAGGTCTTCACATTACACATACTTTCTATCTTGGCAATCGCCCGGCCGGTATTTTTATCTTTCTTTCTTTTTTCTTCCAGCCGCTTGCATAATATACTGACCCCGGTATACCCAATCCCTTTGTAACTAGCTGAAATTTCTTTGAGGGTTTTTTGGGTATATCGCTTTAGTGTGTATATTGTAAACTTTCTTATTTTTGCCTCATCTTTTACTATGTTCCTAACAATACTCTCTACCCTTTCTTTAGTCAGGCCGTTGTCTTTTTGGAAACATCTGGTTACTGGTATTTCTGTATCTTTTTTTCTTTTTATATATTTATCGTATATGTTTTGAGAAAAGTTATTGCTTCCTAAAATTAAACCGTGATGGGTATTTTCTTTTATGTAGCTTTGTATTTCCTTTTCCCTACCTCTGCCTTCCAGCACAAAATCCCGGTAAGCACTGCTAGCTTCTTTGGCTTTTTTGCCAAAGTTAGATAATATAAAAAGGGGTTCCAGCCATTTTTCCGGCGCTTTCTTCCTAAGAAAATATTGATAACTGGACCAAGGATAATCTTGGGGATTTTTAACAATTTTTGCCCGTACGGGGTTTAAGTGGATATACCGGCTTAGATGATCTAAGTATTGGTCAGCTTCAATTAGTATAGATTTATACCTGCCTTGATATAAAGGGCCGGTTCTTTTATTTCTTTTGTTGTAGTAGATTGCATAGCTAGCATTTACATAATGCATTACTTTGGTAAGGTTTGCTTTGGGGGTTTGGATAATCAAATGGTAGTGATTATCCATCAAACAATAGCTATGGCAGATTGATTGGTATTTTTGGTAACTCTGAGACAGGTATTGAAGAAACTTTGTTTTATTTTGATTTTTTTTTAAAATATTTCTTTTTTCGAATCCGCGCTGGATTATATGATAAAATGCATCTTGATATTCAATTCGTAATGGCCTGGCCACATTTACCTCTTTGTTTATTAACACTTTAGCGGATAAACAAGATTATGTCAAGTGTAAAGACCTGACCCCTTAGACCCCGTTCACAACTCCTCCAGCTACAGCTCCGCCGCCTCACTCCCAGATTGGCTTGTGGCTAAAGAAGATACCGACGAACGAGGGACGAAAGCCTGCCTGCCCTGTCTGCCGATAGGCAGGCGGCAGGCAGGGATGAAATATTTTTCGTCTGTCGTCTTAGCGAAGCGATCATCCATCATCTGTCGAAACAAGGCTATAAATTAAAAGCAATGAGCTAAGAACTAACTACGAGAGCTCGACGCAATCTATCCCTACAACACAACTAACCGCTGATGCCAAAGCATCAACTGAGATAACAACGCTTGTGTTTTTGTTTCTCTTTTCTAAAATAAACCCTTCTACCCCTTTTAGGGGGCCTTTCTTTATATATACATAATCACCTGTCTTTAGGTAAGGACAGGGATTTGCTTGGTAATTAGTAGTGGTAATAATCTTTAAAGAATCAATGGTTTTCTCAGAGATAGGAATATACTGGCTTCTAAAATGGACCACCGTAACCACCCCGGCCTGGGAAACAACTTTAGGTTTATCTTTTAAGGGGAATTTGGCAAAACAATAGCTTTTAAATAAAGGCTCTTTGATATATTTTATCCGGTCTGACCATCTCCGGCGGTAAGTTACTTTGGGAGTAAAGGCCGCTATGCCTTTTTTGAGAAGTTCTGCCTCAACAAACTTCTCATGGCGGGACTTTGTATATAAAGCATACCAATTATGCCTGCTTTTCTGCTCCATAACTTCTCTCTTTTTATTACTCCTCTTTTTTATTTTCTTCCGGCTTTTTTCTGATCCACGAATCAAGCAGCTCTTTTTTAACCCGCCACTGGCCGCCAACTTTAAAATTAGGAAGTTTGCCTTGTTTAATTAACCGGTAGAGAGTGAGCAAAAGAGCAAAAGTGGTCACACCTATTTTTCACTTATAGGCCTGCCTCTTTTTCTTACTTTAAAAGTTTTATTGAATCTTTTCTCTAATCCTTTGATAAACTTTTCTGTGCCGAAGGCTTTGTTTTGTTGTAAGGCCTCGCGTATTTTCTTTAATTCCTTTTCTTGGATCTTTTCTTTTATGAAATCCTGATAATCTTTATGTTTTCCTTTAATTATATTTATGTTTACTATGCAATCTGATATATTTTTAAGGTTTTTTCTCGCGCTTGAATACTGATAATCGCAAGGATTATTTACCATATTAGCCCTGACTGGATTTAATTCGATATAGCGGGATACTACCCGCTCATAATCAGGGTCAACCAAGTGCAACTTATACCTATTCTCCCACAACTTACCGCTTCTTTTATATTTCCGGTTAATATACTGAGTATAAGTTTGACTGATAGCTTTCATAAAATTGATTAAACCTTTCTCTGTATCCGGGTATATGAGTAAATGCAGGTGGTTAGTCATGAGGCAATAGGCGCCGATAGAGACTTTTTGTTCTCTGCTGTATTTTTTAAGATTATCGCAGAAATACTTTTTGTTTTTTTCATCAAAAAATATTACCTGACGATTATTGCCTCGCTGGAGAGCGTGATGAGGGATTTTGGGGACAATGTAACGAATCTGGCGAGACATGTTCAATATTATATGCTTGGGTAATGCATCTGTCAATAAATTAAACAGGTGTGACCCTTTTCTACTTCACGTGATTACGTCAAAATCAAAGGACGAAATATGGCGGGGTCGATGGGATTCGAACCCACGATCACCTGCGTGACAGGCAGGGGACTTAAGCCAGACTAATCGACGACCCCGAATTGCTTTTATAATTTTCAATAAGATGTTCTATATATTTACGACTTTTCTTCCGTTTTATTTTTTTTCACAAGCTAAAGCATCCTGCTTTTTCAAAAAAGGATCTTTGTAGGCTAACACCCATTTCCCACTTTGCCGGCCTAACCATTTTCGCTTGCGCTTAACATTATGTTCTTTTATTCTTGCATCAAGATTGTGCGTGCAGCCAACATAATGCAACTTAGTTACAGTGTTTTCTAGAACGTAACCCCCCCCGCAGGGGACTTCCCCGCATAGCAGCCTAAACACTCGGGCGGGGCCCCGCTCTTTCATCTCCTGCCATCAGGAGCGGGGAAGCCAGACTTCCCGCCTAGCAACTAAACACATGGGCGGGATCCCGCCATCAGCTTAACTCTGGGCGGGAAATCGACGACCCCGATTTTTTTAGAAAGGATAATAATTGTATCCTAAGCTATTTAGTTGTCAACCAACTTTTTGAAATATTTTTACTGGTGGGCGATACAGGATTCGAACCTGTGACCCCTACCATGTCAAGGTAGTACTCTAACCAACTGAGCTAATCGCCCAAAAACATCTAACGCACAGCGTTCATAAATGTTTTCACTATATGCTATGCTCTTTGCACTATGCGAAAGAATGCCGGGGGCGGGACTTGAACCCGCACGTCCCTTTCGGAACACCGGATTTTAAGTCCGAGTTGTCTGCCAATTCCAACACCCCGGCAATAAATTTATATTTAATCTTCCGATTTATCAAATCAGCAATAGTTTTATTCTATCTATAAAGTTTTTGGGAAGAGCTAACCAAGTCTAAACAAGTTAACTTGCCTTCGGCAAGAAGCTCTTACCAACACCCCGGCAAATATATGTAAAAAATAGGTGTGACCCCTTTTGTGCAAGGCGCGGACCGGATTTGAACCGGTAAATAATGGTTTTGCAAACCACCGCCTTGCCGTTTGGCTACCGCGCCGATTATGTTTTTTCCAAAGACCAATTACTTCTTTTTAGTTTCCTTTTCTTCTTTTTTGTTCTTTTTTGTTTTCCCTTTGGCCTCCTCTACCTTTTTCTCCTCTATTTCTCTTAAAGCTAAATCTAATAACTTTTCAGTATTTTGTTCAACTAAAGGCTTCTCCCCTTCTGCCAAAATCATAGCTCTTTTTGCAGCTAAAACAGTTAGTTTATAAATAGAGCCGCTAGTTGCTGCTAAAAGCCTTTCTCTCGGTATATAATCATTTACCATCCTGCCTCCTCCTATTATTCTGTTTAATTGTGCTGGATTGTGTGCTGTTGTCTATTGTTGTTTTAGTATTATATCTTTTATCTTTCTTGCTGTTGTATTTATATTTTTGTTTTGTACTAAATAATCATATTTTTTGGAAAATTGCAACTCTTTTTTTGCCAGTTCAATTCTTTTCTCAATTATATCATTTGATTCATCTCTCTTTTTCATTCTATTGTACAACTCTCGTTTTTTGGGAACGCTAATAAAAATACTTACTGCATTTTTTTTATATCGTTTTTTTAATTTTATCCCTCCTTTTACGTCGATACAAAGAAGCAGGTTTTTATTTTTTATTTTTGCAATGTTTAAATAGAATTTTGGAGTGCCGTAATAATCATTCAGCACTTTTTCATTTTCTAAGAAAAATTTCTTTTTCTTTATATATAAGAATTCATCCTTATCTACAAAGAAATAATCCTTCCCATTTTTTTCTTGCGGCCTTTTTGCTCTCGTTGTCACAGTTATGGTCTTTAGTAATGCTTCTTTTATCGGTTTTTTCCGAAAAAGATGCTTAACCAAAGTAGTTTTACCTACCCCGCCCGGCCCCGATAAAATAAAGATTTTTGGTTTTGTCATTCTATGTTTTGAGCCTGCTCTCTAATCCGGCCTAGGTAATTTTTTGCCTCCACTATCAAACTTGCTATTTTTTTTTGCCGGGTTTTGCTTGAGGCTGCATTTAATTCTCGCAGGATCTCCTGGCTAAGAAAATCGATTTCTTTACCCTTTCGCATTTGTTTATTAGCTTTTATTATTTTTTTTAATTTCTTTGAATAAAATTCAATTAAAGACAATTCTTCATCTATGTCTTCCTTCCCGTCAACCGCCTGCATTGGTTTTTTCTTATTTTTATTTATTTTTATTACATTATTATCTAATAATTGAAGATTTTCACTCATCTCTTTTCCAATAGCTTTTCCTTTTTCTTTTTTAAATTTTATTAATCTACTTAAAGCTTTTTTCAAAACAGCCACAACTTGAGTTTTTGAAATACTGCTTGTACCCTGATTAGATATCACCCCGGGTAAATTTAATATTTCCAGGGGTGGAATATTTTTATCCAAGTGAAATTGTTTAGCTAAAGCTTTAATTTGTTTTACATAATTTTTAAATTTATTTTTATCCAGAGAAAATTGATTTTTCCTTTTATTGGTTTGGTAAAAATATACTTCCACTTTTCCTCTGGTTATGTTCTTCTTAATTTCTTCTTGAATGCTTTCTTCTAAAACTAATGCCTGCTGAGGAAGATTATAAACTGAAATATCAAGATATTTATAATTTAACGATCTTAATATAATTTTAGTTTGACCTGTTTTATTGCTTGCTTCGGCAACAGAGTAGGCGGTCATCGATCTCATCGCCAAACCCTCCAAACATGATCAGGATTTGCTTCTTCTTTCGATGGATAAAGTTCCTGAACTATTTCTTCAGGATTAAACCAAAGTTTTATTTCTCTCTCTGCTTCAGCAGGATCGCTTGATGCATGAATTACATTTTCATAAAGGCCATTGGTAAGAATTCTCCCGTAGGCGCCGCGAATTGAGATGGGATCTGCTTCCTCCGGGTTTGTGGCGCCGGCAATACGGCGAACCTTGCCAATTGCTCCGTCTCCCCAATAAACCAGAGCCATCACTCTGTTTTCACCATGTAACTTCCCACTTATATATTTAATAAGCTCTTGGAAAAACGGCTGTTCTTTTAAATACTGATAGTGAGTATTGGCTAAATCATTATCTACTTTTACAACTTTTGCCCCAATTATTTTTAATTTTGCTTCCGAGAGACGAGTTAAAATGTTTCCGGTTAACGATTTTTTTAAACCATCCGGTTTTACGATTACTAACGTTGCCTCTTGTTCCATTACTCCTCCTCAATAAAATATTGCTAGGTAATTCTATTTACGATTCTTTCAAAATCAGTTAAGTTATAATAATCTAAAATAATTTTTCCTTTTTTCTGTTTTGAAGTAGTGATTTTAACTTTTGTCCCCAGGATTTTTTGTAATTTTTCCTCAGCTTCCTCGATAAAGGGATCTTTTTTTGTTGTCTTTTTTTGTTGTGATGCTTCTTTTTCTACATCTCTTACGGTTAATCCTTTTTGTAAAATTTTATAAAATATTTTTTCTTGCTGCACTTTGCTCTGAAAAGAAAGGATGGTGCGGGCTTGGCTGCGATTAATTAAATTTTCTTCCAAGGCTTTTTTAATTTTAGTCGGTAACTTCAAAAGCCTGATTGTATTGGTTACGGTCGTTTTGTCTTTGCTGATAAATTGAGCAATTTCATCGAGGGAAAAATTAAATTCCTCCTTTAAGCGAACAAGAGCCTCGGCTTCTTCAATCGGATTTAGATTTTTTCGCTGTAAATTTTCCACTATCGCCGCAATAAATGAGTCTTTATTGTCTAAATCTCTAACTATTGCCGGTATCTCTTTGATCTTCAATAGCTTCGCAGCCTCCAGCCTTCTCCCGCCCGCCACCACTTCATAGCGATTATTTTTAATTTCCCGTGCTAAAATTGGCTGGATAAAACCTTTTTCCTGAATAGAACGAGTTAACTCAGCTAAGTCCTTCTGGTTCATAGCTTTACGCGGCTGATACTGGTTAGGCTCAATTTTTTCAATTGGCAGATAAATAAATTGATCTCCATTTGGCATCTTCTTTTTTGGGATTAAAGCATCTAATCCCTTTCCTAAAACTCGTTTAGCCATAATTTACCTCGCTATTCACAAAGTTCTCAATTTTTTTAGCTTGCCCGGTAACCTCATTAGTCAAGCTTAGATAAGCTTTTGAACCGACGCAATTAGGTTCATAAAAATAAATCGGCTTGCCAAAGCTGGGTGCCTCGGCTAATTTTACATTTCTCGGCACCACGATACTAAAAGCTTTATTTTTAAAATAATTCCGTACTTCCTCTATTACTTGCAAAGTGAGCCGGGTTCTAAAATCAGCCATGGTTAACAAAACACCTTCTATCGCTAAGTGTGGATTTAGCCTTTCTCTTATTAATTCAACAGTATGGATTAACTTTGAAACCCCCTCCAAAGCATAATATTCACATTGAATTGGTATAATTAAGCTGTCGGCAGCAGATAATACGTTGACCGTAAGTAACCCCAGCGACGGCGGAGCATCAATGACTATATAGGAATAATTGTCGGCTATCTTTCCAAGTCTTTGTCTTAGAAGAACTTCCCTCTCTTCCATAGAAACAAATTCAACCTCTCCCCCCGTTAAGGAAATATCCGAAGGCATAATGAAAAGATTTGGCCAATTAGTAGCATAAATTGCTTCCTCCGCTGACACATCGCCGGACATCAAGCCATAAACTGAATTTTTACCTTCTAAATCCAACCCAACTCCGGAAGAAGCATTACCTTGCGGATCCATATCAATGAGCAAAGTCTTTTTATCCATCAGCCCTAAAAAAGAACTAAAATTAATTGCGGTTGTGGTTTTACCTGTCCCGCCTTTCTGATTACAAATACCAATTATTTTACCCATATCTTTTGTTATCAACAATATATAAATATTTATGATTTCTCTTATTTTAATACCATATAGATAAAATTGCAACCAATTTTATGTTTATTATTAAAAAAATAACGGTCGAAATGGAAAAACGTAATAGAATCAATGGTTTATAGCGTTTTCACGTGAAAACGGTCCTCTTTTAAACCAGCAAACCGTTTTCACGTGAAAACGTAAATTTCCTTTACGAAATAAAGCCTTTTTAATTTTAGATGATTTTTTACGCGGTGGTGCGGGCTTTCTTTAGGCGTACCTGGTATAGAAGAGTGAGTAAATTCTGGATAAACCAGTAGAGAACTAATGCGGAGGGGAATTTGTAGAAAATTATCCCGATAAAAACCCCCATAAATAATCCAATCTTTTTTTGCTGAGGATTGGAAGATGATGCAGTTAAGTGTTGCTGAATGATCCCTAAAAGCATTACTAATATGGGAAGAAGATTAAAATATTGAACATTAATAACCGGGATTGTGAAGGGGAGCTGAAAAAGCCGATCCGGCATCGATAAATCTTTAATCCAAAGGAAAGAAGCCCCTTCGAGGCGGCTAAATCGAAAAACCACCTGATAAAAGGCAATAATTATTGGAAACTGAAAGAGAAGCGGCAAGCAGCCTCCCAAAGGATTTACTTTGTGTTCTTTGTAAAGCTTTACAGTTTCTTTTTGCATTTTTTGCGGATTATCTTTGTGTTTTTCTTTTAATTCCTGCATTAAAGGTTGGATTTCCTGCATTTTTTTCATGGCTTTGGTGCTTTTTGAACTAAACGGAAATAATACTGCATAGGTGGAAAAGGAAAGAAATGTAACGCTTAAGCCCCAATTATGAAGAAAACTATAAAAAAAGTAGAGGACTTTGATAATCCCGATTGCCAAAAAGTGCCAAAAGCCATAATAAACTATCCCGCCTAAATCATAAAGATCCATTTTGTCAGTAATCTGGGGGCCGAGATAAAAAGAAACGGTAGAGGGAGGATTGTTTAAATAGAGGTTTGTTTTTTCTTTATTTTTAGTCCATTCAACGTCATAACGGCCCGGCAATAAACTAAACGCGTAATAACGGCTTCTTGCCCCGGCAAATTTAGTTTGGGGATATCTCTCTTCTTTAATTTTTTGAGGATGAGCCCGTTGGATAGAATCTTGTTCCTGATAAAAAACTTCAAAATATCTTTTACTTATTTGAGTAGTTCCGGAATTTAAAGAAAAAGAAAACGCCAGAATGGGGGAGTTTGGTACATTTCTAATTTCGAGGATATCACCATCAAACACAAACTTCTTCCCGGAATCCCCTTTAACAAAGGTAAGGCTATTGTCACTAATCTCCGCTTGATATTCTCGATTTTGATTAGCAGGTTGAAAACCGATATCGCGAAAAGGTAATATTTTAGTAGGCTTCCCCGCTGCAACTGAATGAAGATAGCCGCCCCGGCTAGAATAAGTGATGTAATAATTGTTTATTTTTACTTCTTGTAACTGAGCTCCCTCTGCAGGCAACAATTTGTCAATCGGCTCTGCGGTCCCCGGCTTTTCTCGTTTTGGCGCTTCATTTATTGTTTCGCGGCTAACTTCTTGACTATCAACTGGTTGTGTATCTTGTTTTGGAGCAAACTGAGACCAGATTACAAAGAACCCGATTAGCAACAAGAAAGCAAAAATTGATCTTTTTTCCATGTTTATCTTACTGGATCGAATCCCCCTTGAGAAAAGGGATTACAACGTAAAATTCGTAGAACAGCCAACATAAAGGCTTTCAGAAAAAAATATTTTCGAAAAGCTTGAATTGCATACTCAGAACAAGTCGGGATATAAATACAATACCGCGGCAGAAATTGAGAAAAATATTGGTATATTTTTAGCAAGGATATAACAGTGTTATTCATCGGGAAACCTGTTTGCGGCCTTTTTTCCTGCGGTTATTAACAATTTTTGTGCCGTTTTTCGAACTCATTCTTTTTCGAAAACCGTGCTTGCGTTTACCTTTTAAGTTGGTAGGTGTTTTTAGATTCTTTTTCATATCAAAAAATTTTAACATAAAATTATTGAGTGTCAACCACAAAAAAGTTGCAAAGATAATTTATTGAGGTATAATTAGGTTCCTTAAAATTGTGAATAAGTTGTTAACTTTGTGAAAACATAAATGAAACAAGATATTTGGGAAACTTGCAAACAAAAACTAAAAACCCGCCTGGGAGAAACTTCCTTTGATACTTGGATTTCTCCTTTACAGCTAAAAGAATTTACTAAAGACAATATTGTTTTAGAAGCTCCGGATAGTTTCTTTAAAAGTTGGGTGGAAAGCAATTACTTGTCTTCTATCCAAGAAATCTCTCAAGAAGTTTCCGGGAAACCAGTCAGTGTTGATTTTAAGGTTAATCCCAACTTACTGAAAAGTAAAACTACAAAGATTTTTCGTTCTTTCAACAAAAGTTTTGGCGACAAACCACAGACATCACTGCGTTTAAATCCCCGTTTTACATTTGATAATTTTGTGGTCGGTTCTTCAAACCGGATGGCTCACGCGGCCTCTTTAGCTGTAGCAAAAGCGCCGGGTAAATCATATAACCCTATTTTTATTTATGGTGGGGTTGGGTTAGGCAAGACTCACTTAATGCAAGCTATTTCCAATCAGCTTCTTTCTTTAGATCCGCAAACTAAAGTAAAATATCTTTCTTCCGAAAGCTTTGCTAACGACCTTATTCTTTCAATTCGGCAGCGCAATACTGATAAGTTTCGGAAAAAATACCGGGATATAGATATGCTGCTTATTGATGATATCCAGTTTCTTTCGGGTAAAGAGGCTTCCCAAGAAGAATTTTTCCATACCTTTAATGTATTGTACGACCATCATAAACAAATCGTTGTTTCATCAGACCGGCCGCCGAAAGAAATCCCGGATTTAGAAGAGCGGTTAGTGTCTCGTTTTAATTGGGGGCTGGTAGTGGATATCCAAACTCCGGACTATGAAACACGGGTTGCAATTTTAGAAAAGAAACTGGAAAACGAAGCGGTCCAGGTAGAACCCCAAGTTGTTCGTTTTATTGCTGAAAATATTTCATCTAATATTCGCGAACTCGAAGGGGCTTTAGTGCGGATCATTGCTTATTCTTTAATTGAAAATAAAACCATAACTGTTGACTTAGCAAGAGGGATTTTAAAAGATATGGTTCGCGAAATAAGTGCCCGGGTTACCCCGGAAATTATTTTAGCAAAAGTTAGTGATTTTTATGGTGTTGAAAAAGAAGATTTAAAGAAAAGTAAGAGAAGCAAAACCTTGGTTCTGCCGCGGCAGGTAGCGATGTATTTAACCCGGGAATTAACGGAAAGTTCTTTGCCGGAAATTGGGGGGTATTTTGGAGGCAAACATCACACTAATATTTTATATGCTTGTAAAAAAATAAAAAAAATGTTAGAGAAAGACGAAAAATTAAAAATAGTAATTAACAGCCTTACACAGGAAATTAAAAACTTATGAAAAGTTTTTTTTATTTGTTTGTTTATTTTTTTATAAATAATTGTTATACTATTAAGGAAGTTAACAGTTTTCACAGTATCTACTGGTACTAAGACTATGAATATTACAATTAATAAAAAAAAATTAGTAGAGTGTTTAAGAAGTGTTGTCGGCCCAACAACTACCAAACAAGACTTTCTTTCTCTAAGCAGCGTTTTAATTGAGGCGAAAAAAGAAACAATTAAGTTTACAACAACCGACCTTGACTTAACAATTACCACCCAAACAAAAGCAATAGTTGAAGTTTCCGGAAAGGCGTTAGTGCCGATGCGGAGGCTTATGGCTATTGCCAGGGAGTTACCCAACCAAAACGCGGCCTTAGAAAAGATGAAGAACATCCTCTTAATAAGGTGTGGAAAAGTTGAATTCAAAATAAACACATTAAAAGAAGATGAATTTCCCAAAATAAAAGAGAAACAGGAAGCAATAACCATAAAGATATTACCGGAGACACTAGAAGAGATGATTAAACTTACAGCATTTTGTGCCGGTTTTGAAGATGTTAATTATGTTTTAAGCGGGGTGTTGTTTGAACTCGAAGAAGATAAAATAAAACTAATAGCCACAGATGGGAAAAGACTTTCTTTTGTAGCTCGGGATTTACCGGCCAATCAAGCTGCGATAAAAGAAAAAATTTCTTTCATCTTACCGAATAAAGCAGTTGGCGAAATTGCCAGAATAACTAAAGAAAAAAATGACCCCTTATATCTATCTTTTTCCGGCAAACAAATAGAATTTGATTTTGGTGAAACAAAAATAACAACGCGGCCGATAGAGGGCGAGTTTCCCAACTATTCACAATATATCCCCAAAAAAAAGGGAGAACAATTGGTTGTAGAGAGAGAAGAATTTATTTCTTCTTTAAAACGAATTGGATTGCTCACCACCACAGAATACCAAGGAGTGAAGCTGAACTTAAAAAAGAATAAAATGGTAATTTACAAAACAACCCCCCAACTTGGGGAGGCCAAAGAAGAAATAGATGCAGAATACCGGGGAACCCCGCTGGATATAGAGTTTAACCCTAATTATTTTATAGATATTTTAAAACAAGTAAGCGAACAAAAAGTAACAATTGATTTTTTTGGAGCGGAAAAACCGGCCGTGTTAAAAAGAGAAGAACATATCTACCTCTTATTACCGATGAAAACATAAGATGACAGAACACATAAAAACAATAATAGATAAATACATAAAAAAAAATAAAAAAAAACAGAACCAATATCAAAATATACAAAACATTTTAGAAGCGGAACTAAGCCAAAAAATAACAGAAAAAATCCAAATAGAATTCAGAAACAAAAAAGAAGCGGTGATTTTTGTAAGTTCATCAGCGGCAGCCTACGAAGTAAAGTTGAAAGAAGGAAAAATAATTAAAACAATAAAACAACAAATACCAAAATTAAAGAAAATCAAAATAAAGGTTAAATAAATGAGCCCTAAAAAAGAAAAATATAACGCAACAACAATCCAGGTGCTAGGCGGGATTGAAGCTGTTCGAAAAAGGCCGGCAATGTATATCGGTGACACCAGCGTTCGAGGGCTGCACCATCTTATTTATGAGGTGGTGGATAATTCAATCGATGAAGCTACGGCCGGGTATTGTAATCAAATCAAGGTTATTATCCACCCGGAAGGGAGCGTTTCCGTAGAAGACAACGGGAGAGGGATCCCGACCGATATTCATAAAAAACTAAAAAAACCCGCTCTGGAAGTTGTTTTAACCACCTTACACGCCGGCGGTAAATTTGACCATAGAGCCTATAAGGTTAGCGGCGGCCTGCACGGAGTGGGAGTTAGTTGTGTTAATGCGCTTAGCGAATGGCTTGATGCTGAAGTAAAAAGAGAAGGGACGGTTTTTCAACAAAGTTTTGAAAAAGGACACCCCAAAACAAAAATTAAAAAAATAGGAAAAACAAAAAAAACCGGGACAAAAATAACCTTTAAACCCGACCCGGATATATTTTCAGAAAGTGAATTTTCTTTTGATATTCTTTCCAAGCGGTTAAGAGAATTGGCTTTTCTAAACAAAAATTTAGAAATAATTTTAAAAGATGAGACCAAAGACAAAGAAACAACCTTTAAGTTCGGAGGAGGGATTGTTTCTTTTGTAGAATACCTAAACCGCAACAAAAGCTCTATTCATAAAAGAATAATTTATTTTAACAGCCAAAAAGAAGACGTTGAAGTGGAAGGGGCTCTCCAATACAACGAGGGCTACAAACAAAACATATTTTCGTTTGCAAACAATATAAACACCATAGAGGGGGGAACGCACTTAACCGGATTTAAAACAGCCTTAACCAGAGCGATCAATTTGTCTGCCAAAGGTAAAAAAACTTCAAAAAATACAGAAAACATTTCTGGGGATGACGCCCGCGAAGGGTTGTGTGCCATAATTAGTGTAAAGGTAGCTAATCCTCAATTTGAAGGGCAAACAAAAACTAAACTAGGTAATTCTGAACTGGAAGGGTTAGTTAACTCTATTGCTTTTGAAGCATTGTCTTCATTTTTTGAACAAAACCCATCAGTTGTAAACAAAATACTCAAAAAAGCAATGCTTGCGGCCCAAGCTCGGGCTGCGGCGAAAAGGGCAAGAGAAATTACCCGGAGAAAAGGAGCTTTAGATAGTGCCAATTTACCGGGGAAATTAGCGGATTGTGCGGAAAAAGACCCCAGTTTTGCCGAAATATACATAGTAGAAGGAGAATCTGCGGGGGGCTCAGCCAAACAAGCCAGAGACAGAAACTTTCAGGCAATATTACCGATAAAAGGCAAGATTTTGAATGTGGGCAAAGCAAGATTAGATAAAATTCTAGCCAGCCAAGAGGTAAAAACTATAATTTCTGCATTAGGCAGCGGGATCGGTGAGGAGTTTAATTTAGATAAACTTCGTTATCATAAAGTAATAATAATGGCTGATGCTGACGTAGACGGTTCTCACATTAGAACCTTAATTCTAACTCTTTTTTATCGCCACATGCTTCCTCTGATAGAAGAAGGAAGAATTTATATTGCCCAACCACCGCTTTATCGAATAAAAAAGAAAAGCCACCAGGAGTACATTCATACTGAAAAAGAAATGAATCAAATGATCTTGTCTCTGGGGACAGAATCAGCAGAGCTGGAAATTATAGGGGCAAAAAAGAAAAAGATGACAGCAAAGGAATTAGAAGAAATTATTCAAAATTTAATTGCTATCGAACAACTGGAACTATCTTTAGAAAGAAAAAGCATCCCCTTTGATAAATATATTGAGGCGATAGATCAAAAGAAGGGAAAATACCCGATTTATAAAATAAATTCAGACGGCAATTCTGTGTTTGTTCTGGATCAAAAAAATCTTTCTTCCTTGGGAGACCTAGAGGATCTAGACTCTGTAGAAATTTTTGAATCACACCAAATAAAAAAAATAGACCGGCAATTATTAAAAAAAAGGATGTCTTTAAAAGATTATCTTCCCGGGAAAAAAGAAAAATTTGTTGTCACGGATAAAGACACAGAGAAAAAGCAGAAATGTGAAGGGCTTAAGGAAGTATTGGAATTGGTAAGAACGCTTGCTACCAAAGGAATGCAGCTCCAGCGCTATAAAGGATTAGGGGAGATGAATCCGGAACAACTTTGGGACAGTACCATGGATCCGGAGAAAAGAACGTTGGTAAAAGTTGTCCTGGAGGATGTTGTTGAAGCGGATAGGATTTTTACTATTTTGATGGGCTCACAAGCTCAACCCAGGAAAGAATTTATTCAAGCTAACGCACATCAAGTAAGAAATATTGATGTGTAAAGAAAATACCATGGCACAAAAACATAACGAAAAAATTATCAACAGATTTTTAGAAGAAGAGATGAAGGAATCTTATTTGTCTTATGCGATGAGCGTTATCGTCGGCAGGGCTTTACCGGATATTAGAGACGGCCTAAAACCGGTACAAAGAAGAATCCTGTATGCAATGGAAGGGATTCATCTGCGCTATAATCAATCTTATAAAAAAAGCGCAAGGGTGGTAGGCGAGACCTTGGGCAAATATCATCCACACGGGGACTTGGCAGTTTATGATGCTTTGGTGAGAATGGCCCAAGATTTTTCTTTGCGTTATCCGGTTGTGGATGGGCAAGGAAATTTTGGCTCAATTGACGGCGACCCCGCGGCAGCGATGCGTTATTCTGAATGCCGAATGACCAGAATATCAGACTATATTCTCCAAGATATAGATAAAGAAACGGTGAATTTTTTCCCTAATTTTGACAATTCACTTACAGAACCGGAAGTATTACCTTCAACTTTACCTAATCTTTTGTGTAACGGGGCAAGTGGGATTGCGGTAGGGATGTCTACAAACATACCCCCTCATAATTTAGGTGAAGTTTGCGATGCTCTCATTTATTTAATCGACAATCCAAAAGCCACTGTAAAAAAACTTCATAGATACATAAAGGGGCCGGATTTTCCCACCGGCGGGATTATCTGCGGCAAAACTGATATATTAAATATGTATAAAACGGGCCGGGGCAAGCTTACTGTTCGTGCCAGAGCTGCAATTGAGAAAGAAAAAAACAGAGAGTATATTGTAATAACCGAGATACCCTATCAATTAAACAAAACTACACTTCTGGAACAAATAGCTAATATTATAAATAAAGGAAAGGTAGAAGGAGTCTCTGACCTCAGAGATGAATCAGACCGGGACGGGATAAGAGTGGTTATTGAATTAAAAAGAAGTGCTCAAGCGGAAGTAATTTTAAACCAATTGTACAAACACACCAGTATGAAAACAACTTTTGGGGCTATATTTTTAGCGTTGGTTAACAGAACTCCGCAAAGGCTTGGTTTAAGAGATATGCTATCCCATCATATAAATTTTAGAAGAGAAGTTATTATCCGGAGAACAAAATTTCAGCTTAAAAAAGCGGAAAAAAGAGCTCACATATTAGAAGGGCTAAAAATAGCTTTAAAAAATTTAGATAAAATAATTAAAATTATCAAAAAAGCGAAAGACCCGAAACAGGCAGAAAAAACATTGGTTAAAGAGTTTAAGCTATCGCATCTTCAAGCTCAAGCCATTTTACAAATGCAACTACAAAGATTGTGTGCACTGGAAAGAGCTAAAATAGACCAAGAGTACGAGGAACTTCTGAAAAGAATTGAATATTTAAAAAATATTCTTTCTTCTCAAAAGACACAAGAAACACTGATAAAAGAAGAATTAAAAGAGGTCAAAGACAAATTTTCCGACAAACGCAGAACTGATATCGTTTCCGAAAATGAAGAAATAGAAGTGGAAGACTTGATAGTCGAAGAAGATATGGTGGTAGCCATAAGCAGATTAGGGTATATCAAAAGAATGCCGATTACCACCTACCGGCACCAAAAAAGAGGCGGCAGAGGGGTAACTGCGATGGCAACAGGAGACGCGGATTTTGTCCAGCATCTTTTTGTTACATCCAGCAAAGACACTCTTTTAATTTTTACCGATGAAGGCAAGGCCTATCCGCTCAAGACCTATGAAGTCCCCCAAGGATCACGAACTTCAAAAGGCAGGGCTATAGTAAATGTCCTCAAGTTGCAAAATAGTGTCCAGATTACTGCGGTACTTTCAATCAAAGAGTTTAATCCGGATTCTTTTATTTTAATGGCCACCCAAAAGGGGATGGTGAAAAGATGCTCCTTAGAGCTATTTGCCAATGCGCGCAAAAGCGGAATAATCGCCATAACTTTAAAAAAAGAAGATAGGCTGATTGGGGCTCGACTTTTGAGTGAAAAGGATGATATAGTTTTGGCGACTAAGAAAGGCCTTTCAATTCGGTTTGGAGCTAAGCAAGCCAGAGCCACCGGCCGCCAATCTCAAGGTGTCCGGGGTATTAAATTAGGAAAGTCAGACATAGTTTTGGGGATGGGCGCTATTGAACCGAGTTTGAAAACAGAAGATTTATTCCTGCTTACCGCGACCGAAAAAGGATTTGCAAAGAGGACTCAAATTAAAGAATACAGAAGCCAAACCAGAGGCGGTAAAGGGATAATCAACATCAAGCTTTCTTCGAAACTGGGAGAAGTAAAAGGCCTGTTGTTAGTTAAAACCGAAGATGAAGTTATGTATATAACCCAACAAGGAATTTTAATTAGAACTAAAGTTAAAGATATCCGCAAATCAGGCAGGTCTACTCAAGGGGTGAAAGTTATAAATTTAGGCAAAGGTGACAAGTTGGCAGCGATAGCCCAGGTAGTTTCTGAAGGCTAACAATTATCCGGGGAAAAATGATTTCTTGACATTTTTTTGAAAAAACTTAAAATTATGGAAATGTCCCCATCGTCTAGTCTGGCCTAGGACACGGGCTTTTCGAGCCTGCGGCGCCGGTTCAAATCCGGCTGGGGACGTTGTTTTTATTTATTTCAAAAATGCTATTTGTAAATAAAATACAAGCTTAAAGCGTCAATCAATGTCTTATTTGGATGCGCTAAATATTTTTATAATAGCATATTAAAGAATAATTTGCCTTCGGCAAAAAGCGCATACAAATCCGGCTGGGGACGTTGTTTTTATTCAAGCTCACCCATGCAAAACCACAAATCAACAAAAAAACCAAAAGGAATTTTAGTACTAAGTGCTTTAGTTATTATTTTTGGGGTATTTTCTTTGGTAAATTATTTTACTCTTGATTACCGGCGCTTTTTAGATACATTACAAAGAATGGGGCAAGCTGGAATCCAAGCGGGCATCAATCAAGACCAGATAAAAATAATTAATAATGTTTCTTTAATTTTATCAGTTTTTCTTTTACTTTCCGGGATAGGTTTGTTTTATCGAAAAGAAATAGCCAGGAAAGCAATGGTCTATTTTTCCATATTTATTATTATCGTTTTTATTTTAGTAGCGATTGCCCAGCCAAGGTCTATAATTCTTGCCTTTCCTCAATTTCTCTTTTTTTCGATAGTTGCCTTGTATTTTACTAAAAAGAATATAAAAGATTTATTTTTAGAAAATTTAAAAAATAAAGAACCAAAACAATAATGTGCGGTATTTTTGGATATAAAGGAGAAGGTATACAGTTGTCCCGCCTCTTAACGGGGCTGCAGAGGCTGGAATATCGCGGTTATGACTCTTGTGGAATTATGGCTTCCGGCAATAAACAATTTCTCTACCGGAAAGAAACCGGAAAAATTAAAAAATTAAAAGAAAAACTAACGCCCCAATTACAAAATAATTATTCCTCAGCCTTGCTCCATACCCGCTGGGCTACCCATGGCCGGCCGATTAAAGTTAATGCTCATCCGCACAAAAGCGATAAAAAAGAAATTTATATTGTGCATAATGGGATTATCGAAAATTATCTTGACCTAAAAAATAAATTAAAGAAAAAAGGTTATCGGTTTAGGAGCGATACAGATTCAGAAGTAGTGGCAAATTTAATTGCCAGTTTTTATAAAAATTCGATAGAAGAGGCAGTGTTTTCTGCAATTAATAAATTAAAAGGATCTTTTGCACTTTGTGTATTTTCGAAAAAAAATCCCGATAAAATTATTGGGGTGCGCCAGAAGAGCCCTCTTTTGGTCGGGGTCGCAGACAGAGGGCTATTTTTAGCCTCAGACTTACCGGCGATAATCCCGTTGGCAAAAGAAGTAATTTATTTAGAAGAAAAACAAGTGGCGGTGCTCAGCTCACAAGGAGTAAAAACTTATAATTTTCAAGGCAAGAATCTAAAAGCAAAAAAAGAGAAAATCAATATAAAAATAGAAGAAGCTAAGAAGCAAGGCTTTAAACATTTTATGCTCAAAGAAATTTACGAGCAGCCAAAAGCGATAGAAGAAACTTTAAATATCTACACTAAAAAAAATAACATTATTTTTAACCAGCTTAAATTAGATAAGAAATATTTAAAAAGTGTTAAAAACATTTTTATTGCAGCCTGCGGCACAGCTTATCATGCTGCCTATGTTGCCAGGTATTTTTTAGAAAAGCATACTCAGATTAAAGTTGAAATTGATACTTCTTCCGAATTCCGTTATCGTGATTTTAATGTAGGAAAGAATGATTTATTCATCGCAATTTCTCAATCGGGAGAAACAGCCGACACTTTAGCTGCTTTAACAAAAGCAAAAAAGAAAAAAGCCAAAGTATTATCAATTTGTAATGTGATCGGGTCAAGTTTGGTGCGAGCCAGCGACAGTTTTATCTACACTCCGGCCGGCCCGGAAATTGGCGTAGCCTCAACCAAAGCCTATACCACACAGTTAACCTGCCTTTACCTGTTTTCTCTTTACCTGGCTGCCATAAAAAAAACCATAACCAAAGCAGAAACAAATAAAGCTCTCGCGGAATTATCAAAAATACCCACTTATCAAAAAGAAGTTTTAAAACAAAGCAAGAAAATTTCTCTGATTGCCAAAAAGTTTTCAAAAATGGGATGTTTCTTATTTTTAGGGAGAGGGATAAATTTTCCTTCTGCTTTAGAAGGGGCTCTTAAACTAAAAGAAATTTCTTATATCCCTGCCGAAGGTTATCCCGCCGGTGAGATGAAACACGGGCCAATTGCCTTGATTGATGAGTACAGAGCGGTGGTTTGCATTGCCCCTCAAGATGCACTTTATGAAAAAATGGCTTCCAATCTTCAAGAAATAGAGGCTAGACGCGGAAAAATTTTAGCAATAATTAATCCTGATGATCAAGAGATCCTGCCTTTTGCGGACCAAGTTATCTTTGTGCCAAAACTAGCATTTCAAGAATTTTCTCCCTTGGTTATTGCGGTCGTTTTACAATTATTTGCTTACTTTGTAGCAAAAAATTTAGGAGCTGAAATAGATCAACCGCGCAATCTTGCTAAATCTGTGACTGTTGAATAATTAATTATGTTGTATGTAGTTGCAACCCCTATTGGGAATCGAGAAGACATAACCTTACGCGCTTTACGAATTTTAGGCGAAGTTGATTTTATTTTAGCCGAAGACACGCGCAAAACGGGAGTGTTGTTGGATTATTTTAGTATAAAAACTAAATTAATAAGTTTTCATGAACACAATGAAGATCGGAAAAGTTTACGGATTATAAAAGAATTACAAGAAGGCAAAAACATTGCCTTGGTATCAAATGCCGGCACCCCTTTGATTTCTGATCCCGGCTTTAAATTAGTAAGAAAATGTAAACAAGAAAAAATTAAAGTGGTCCCTGTGCCGGGAGCTTCCAGCATTATCACCGCACTCTCTGCCAGCAGTATTGGCACCGATAAATTTGCTTTTTTTGGTTATTTGCCACGAAAAAAAACAGCTCGCTTACGCCTGATTAAAGAAATTGCAAACTTACCGATGACGCTTATTTTTTTTGAATCACCTTACCGGGTTTTGCGAACCTTAGAAGAAATGATGGCTATTTTAGGAAAGAGAAAAGTGGCAGTTGGCCGAGAATTAACTAAAAAATTCGAAGATATTTTTGAAGCCGATCTTAAAAATGCAATAAATTATTTTGGCAAGCAAAAGCCGAAAGGAGAATTTGTAATTATTCTTGACAGAAAGCAAGAAAAAGAATAATATTAAAAATAACCTTTAAATTAGTCCGGTGAGGCTAATAAGGATCATTATGGAAAACAAAAGTAAAGAAAAAATAATTTTAACCGGCCCAGAGATTGAAAAATCTTTGCTCAGGCTTTCCCACCAGATTTCAGAAAAAAACCCTAGTTTAGAACAAATAGCTTTAGTCGGTATCCAAACTCGCGGTATTCCTCTGGCTCAAAGAATAAAAAAAATAATTAAAAAGATAAACGGCGCAGAACTTCCTTTAGGAAAACTTGATATTACCCTTTACAGGGACGACTTAACTACGGTTGGCCCCAATCCGGTAGTTAAAGAAACGGTAATTAATTTTGACATCAATCAAAAGACAATTATTTTAATAGATGATGTATTGTTTACGGGAAGAACTATCAGGGCTGCCCTGGATCAAATAATGGATTTTGGCCGGCCGGAAAAAATTCAACTTTTAATTTTGATTGATCGCGGGCATCGGGAGCTTCCTTTTCGAGCTGATTTTGTGGGAAAAAATATTCCTACCGCAAAACATCAAATTGTGGAAATAAAATTAAAAGAAACCGACAACGAAGATAAGGCAATTTTACGGGGAAAAGATGAGTGAAGGTAAAGAAAAATCAAAGAAATGGCTGAAAAAAGATTTATTAGGCCTAAGAGATCTCAGCAAAGAAGAAATAGAAACACTGCTTCACACAGCTGCTTCATTTAAAGAAGTAACCACACGTCAAATTAAAAAAGTTCCTGCCTTACGCGGTAAAACTGTGGTTAACTTGTTTTATGAACCATCAACTAGAACCAGAGTTTCATTTGAAGTTGCTGCAAAAAGATTATCAGCAGATGTGATTAATATCGCAACTGAATATTCCAGTGTGAAAAAGGGAGAAACTTTAAATGATACAGGCAGAAATATTGAGGCACTGAAGGCAGATATTATCGTAATTAGGCATGGCGCAGCGGGAGCTGCGGCGATGCTGGTGCGGCATGTCGGGATCAGCGTGGTTAATGCCGGCGATGGCTGGCATGAACACCCGACCCAAGCTTTGCTTGATATTTTTACTTTAGCCGAGAAAAAAGGCAAGATTGAAGGGCTGACTGTAACTATTGTAGGTGATATTGCTCATTCACGCGTTGCTCGCTCAAATATTTGGGGGCTTACGAAATTAGGGGCAAAAGTCATAGTTTGTGCTCCGGAAAGTTTAATCCCGGCTGAAATTGAAAAAATGAGGGTTTCCATTGTGCCAGGTATTGAGCAAGCGTTAGCTGAATCGGATGCAGTAAATGTTTTGCGGATGCAGTTTGAAAGAGATCAGAAATCGGCCTTTCCGGAAAAAATAGAGTATTTTAAAAAATTTGGGATAACCAAAGAGAGAATAGAAAAAACAAATAAGAATATAGTTGTAATGCATCCGGGGCCGATTAACCGCGGAGTTGAAATAGCAGCGGAAGTAGCAGATGGGCCTAATTCAGTTATTTTAGACCAAGTTACAAACGGGATTGCAGTTCGGATGGCTGTTTTATATCTTATTTCCGGAGTAAAAAAAGTTTAAAGAGATTAAATGATGAAAATATTAATTAAAAAAGGAAAAATAGTTGGATCAAAACAACAACTAAATGAATCTGATATTCTCATAGAACAAGGAAAAATTATAAAAATTGCTGTCGATATTGAATCTAGCGATGCGGATGAGGTTATAGATGCTAAAGGAAAAATAATAATGCCGGGTTTAATTGATATGCATGTACACCTGCGGGAGCCTGGCAGAGAAGATAAAGAGACGATTGCCAGCGGGACAAAAGCAGCCTTAGCCGGAGGGGTGACCTCGGTTTTGGCCATGCCCAATACAGAACCGTCAATAGATTCTGTGGAAGTTGTAAAATTTATAAAAGATAAAATTAAAGATCAAGCCCGGGTAGAAGTATTACTTGCTGCAGCAATAACCAAGGGGAGAAGAGGAAAAAAATTAGTTGATATTGAGGGATTAGCCCAGCAAGGGGTAAAAGCGATAACCGACGATGGAGATTCTGTAGATGACAGCAATTTAATGTTGCAAGCGCTTAAACAAGCAACTAAAAATAATGTAATTGTGATTTGTCACAGTGAAGACAAAACTCTTTCTAAGAAAGGCGTTCTCAATTTAGGGTTTAGTTCAACCTGCCTTGGTTTACGGGGAATACCAAAGTCAGCAGAATTTAAGCGAGTGGCTAGAGATATAAAATTGGCAGAAGAAGCTAAAGCGAGAGTGCATATTGCCCATGTAAGCTGCAAAGAATCAGTTGACATTATTGCTGAAGCTAAAAACAGAGGAGTACGGGTTACAGCGGAAACTGCGCCCCATTATTTTTCTTTATCGGAAAAAGATCTTTGGGATTTTGATACGAATAAAAAAATCAATCCGCCCTTGCGCAAAGAAGAAGATATTTTGAGCATTAAAAAAGCTTTAACCGAAGGAGTGATTGATGTAATCGCATCGGATCATGCACCGCACACAGAAAACGAGAAAGACATTGAATTTGAGCGGGCAGAATTTGGCACGATAGGGCTGGAAACAGAATTAGCGGTAGCTTTTACAGAATTAGTGGAAAAAAACTTTTTAAGCTGGCAAGATTTAATTGATAAATTTAGAGTCAATCCTGCGCAAATTTTAGGCTTAAAAAAGGGATTAATCGAAAAAGGGGCCGTTGCAGACTTAATTGTTTTTAACCCCAATCAAGAATGGAGAGTAACAAAAAAACATTTTGTTTCGAAATCAAAAAATTCTTGTTTTCTCGGAAAAAAGCTAAAAGGAAAAATTGAACATGTTTTTATTGGTATGAAAGAGCATCAGTCCCTGTAGTTCAATGGACAGAGCGTTGGCCTCCGGAGCCAAAGATGCAGGTTCGAATCCTGCCAGGGACATATACCCATATACGAATTTATAATCATGAATATTGCAGTTATTGGCGGGTCAAGTTGTTCGAATAAAAATTACAAAATAGCTAAAAAGTTAGGAGAACTGATTGCCAAAGAAAGCTGGGTTTTAATTTGCGGCGGCGGGCCCGGTGTTATGGAAGCGGCTTGCCGCGGAGCAAAAAAAGAAAACGGTTTGACTGTGGGCATTCTGCCTTCTTACGCTGGCAAAGAAGCAAATAATTATCTAGATGTAAAAATACCAACCGGCTTAGGATATGTTCGAAATACTTTAGTGGTAAGGGCGGCAGACTATCTCATAGCAGTTGATGGTAAATATGGTACTCTTTCCGAAATAGGATTTGCCTTATCGGGAAATAAAAAAGTAATTGGTATTAATAGTTGGGACATAAAGGGAGTGATAAAAGTAAAAACTGCTCAAGAAGCGATAAGTGAGGTGAAAAAATATGTTAAACAAAAAAGAAATTAAAAAATTAATTGAAGATGAAAAGTTATTAGAAGGTTATATAAGCCTAGATAAGCAATTAACTCCAAATGGAATTGATTTAACGGTAGCTAAAATATCAAAATTTAATAAAGCAGGCTCATTGGATTTTTCGAACAAAGAAAGAGTAGTCCCGGAAACAAGAGAAATTATTCCGGAGAAAAAAAAGCAAGAAGATAAATACGGTTGGTGGAATTTATCAGCCGGTATTTATAAGGTAAAAACCAATGAAGCAGTTAACTTACCGAATAACTTGATAGCTCTTGCTTTTAGCCGTACCTCAATCTTGCGGATGGGTTGTTTTACCTCTCACGGTGTTTGGGACGCCGGATTTTCCGGCAGAGGTGAATTTAGCCTGTCAGTAGAGAATCCCGAGGGTGTTAACATAAAACAAAATGCACGCATCGCTCAACTTGTTTTTTATAAGGTGGGAGAAACTGATAACTATGATGGAATTTTTAAAAATTTAAAGTGAGTTCAGTATTCATTCTCAAGCAAAATGTCCGAAGATTTTTTTGATTTCAAACAAGTAGATGAACCAAAGGATGATTTAGATTATGATCATTTAGTTGAATGCTCTCATTGTAAAAAACCTATCCCTCAAGATGCTGTCAGTTGTTACTATTGTGGCAGGCCGGTAGATTTAAATAAAAAATCAAAGTGGTTTTATTGGGCGGTTTTTCTAATAATTATCATTCTATTAAGTTATTTGATTTTTTAAAACCAGGGACACATCCCATTTTTCTTGAACATTATGCTCTGTTGTGATATATTACGCTCATGCCAAGAATACCCAGAATTATAGTAGTAGGATATCCCCACCACATAGTTCAAAGAGGCAATAATAGGCAAATAATTTTCTTTGAAGATAAAGACCGCTTTTTCTATCTTAATTTAATAAAAAAATACAGTAACGAATGTAGTTGTAGCGTAAGAACATATTGCCTGATGAATAATCATATTCATATGCTGGTTGAGCCAAACCATAATGATTCTTTGGCTAAGTTGATGCAAAAGTTAAGCTTGTGTTATACGCAATACGTGAATAAAAAATATCACAGAACAGGAAGGCTCTGGGAGTGTCGATTTCATTCTACAGTTGTAGATAGGGATTCTTATTTTTGGACTGTATGCAGATATATAGAAAGAAACCCTGTCAGAGCAAAAATAAGCAGTGGCCCCTTAAACTATAAATGGTCCAGTGCCAAAATTAACACGAAAAAAACAACAGGAGGCTTGCTTAAACCGATTTGCTCTAGTGATAAAGAAAGACAAGAATATATAAAGTTTTTATGTATGTCAGATAATGAGAATGAAATAAAAAACATAAACCGATCAGTTTTTACAGGTAAACCCTTTGGAAGTAAAAAATTTATCGCTCATATAAAAGAAAAATATGATATAACAATAAGTACAAGGGCACCAGGGCGCCCAAGGAAACATATAACTAAAAATGGGATATGTTCCTAGTTTCAGGGGAAGCTAAAATGGGATGTGTCCCTAGTTTCAGGGGAGGCTATATGGAAGTAATTAATGTTTCAACTAGTAAAAGAAATGAATTCATTGATATTGGTGATGATGTAGAAGAAAAAATAAAAAAATCAGGGATAACAAATGGGATTTGTATTCTTTCCTGCGCACATACAACCGCCGCCTTAACTATTAATGAGAATGCCGATCCGGCAGTTTGTGAAGATATTATCAATTACCTGAATAAATTAGTTCCGGCTCACGGTAATTACAAGCATTCAGAAGGGAATTCTGATGCGCACATTAAAAGCTCCCTGATTGGCCCTACTTTGCAAATTATCATTAAAGAAGGCAAACTTGTTTTAGGAACTTGGCAGGGGATTTATTTTTGTGAGTTTGACGGCCCGCGCAGCCGGAAAGTGTATGTGAAGTTAATAAATGATAACTGATAAATGATAATTAAATATTAAATCTCAATTATCAATTATCGATTATAAATTATATAATTATGCCTGAATTACCGGAAGTTGCAACCATACAAAAAGAGTTAGAAAAAAAAGTTGTAGGGAAAAAAATTACTGCAGTAAAAATTAAAAGAGCTGAAGTAATAAAAGAACCCACACCAGTTCAGTTTAAAAAAGAAATTATTGGCCGGAAAGTTGAGAAGATAATAAGACGAGGTAAACTTTTAATTATTCAATTAACAAAAGAAAAAATTCTGATAATCCATTTAAGAATGACCGGTTGGCTTTACTATGGAAAAGGTCAAGAAAGAGCCAGGGTAATTTTCAATCTTTCTAACGGCAAAGCACTTAATTATATGGACTCAAGGCTTATTGGGCAGTTGAGGCTGAGAAACCAATACAAAGATTTAGATTTTATAAAAAGACTGGGCCCGGAAATATCTGAAATAAGCAGTAAAGAGTTTAAAGAAAAAATAAAACTAAAGAAAGGTAATATTAAAGCATTAATTATGAATCAAAATTTTATTGCCGGTGTGGGCAATATCTATGTTCAAGAAGCATTATTTTTAGCTAAAATTGATCCCCGCAGAGCTGTCAACACTCTATCCGGCCAAGAAGCAGCAGAACTTTACGAAAAGCTAAAGGCTGTCTTAGAAGAGGCCATAAAACATCGTGGTTCATCAGTTGATTCTTATCGAGATTTAAGCGGAGAGTCCGGCGGCATGGAAAAAAGACTAAAAGTGTATGGGAGAAAAAACCAACCTTGCGTAATTTGTAAAAGACCGCTCACAAAAATAAATGTGGCAGGCCGAGGAACTTGTTTTTGCTCTTATTGTCAAAAATGAATCACAGATTACGCAGCCCTAAACCAGAGATTTTTGCTTTGCAAAATCACGATTTAGGGCTGCCCGGTACCGAACTTCGTTCTGGTACTGGGCAGGATGCACTCCATAGCTAGTTTTACAGAAGACACAGATAAAAAAAATATAAAAAAGAAATATTCTTAAAATTGGATTTCTATGCTTGATTCAAAGTTATTTCCGCAAGAACTATCTCGATTAAAGCCTCCTTATATTCTTCTAGATACTATTAGAAAAGATAAAGAAAATAAAAAATCTTTTCTTTTTTCGGATGTAGTTAAAGTTCTAAAGTTTGGGCCCCAAGATTCGGTAGATTCTTTTTTTAAAAAAATAGAAAATTATCTAGACAAGGGGTTGTGGGTAGCCGGATATTTCTGTTATGAATTTGGTTATTTTTTAGAGGACAGCTTAAAAAACCTACAAGAAAAAAATAATGCACCGCTTGCCTGGTTTCTAGTAACAAAATCGCCCCAAGAAATTAAGATAAAAGATGATATAAATCAATTCCGAGAAGATTTTCTTATAAAAAACATAAAACCAAATATTACTAAAAAGGAGTATAAAAATAAAATTGAAAAAATTAAATATTTTTTAAAAGAAGGCGACACTTATCAAACTAATTTTACTTTTAAAATTAATTTTGATTTTAAAGGAAATCCTTTGAACCTTTATAATTATTTACGTATAAGCCAACCAACTTCTTATGCAGCTTTAATCAAGCCTGATGAGGAGAATACATTTCTTTCTTTTTCACCGGAATTATTTATGAAGATAAGAGAAAATAAAATCACAACTAAACCAATGAAAGGAACCGCTTCTCGTGATAAAGATAGCCATCGAGACAAGAATAAAGCCAGGCAGCTTGCTCAAAGCAAAAAAATTAAAGCGGAAAATGTAATGATTACAGATCTTTTAAGAAATGACTTAGGGAGAATTGCAAAAAAGGTAGAAGTTCCCAAGCTTTTTAGCATTGAGAAATATCGGACTCTTTACCAAATGACCTCGACTATTAAAGCAGAAATAGATAAAAGAAAGAAATTAAAAGATATATTTACCTCTCTTTTCCCCTGCGGGTCCGTAACTGGTGCGCCGAAAATAAAAACTATGAAAATAATAAAAGAATTGGAAAAGGAACCGCGCGGGATTTATACAGGGGCCATAGGTTATATTTCGCCTAAAAAGAAAGCTTGTTTTAATGTAGCAATAAGAACGCTAGAGATTAAAAAAGAAAAAGGCCAATTAGGGGTAGGAGGAGGTATTCTTTATGACTCAAAAAAGGAAGCCGAATATAAAGAAGCGCTGCTGAAAGCAGACTTTTTTACAAAATTACAAAAACCACCAAAATTAATTGAGACAATATTATGGTCTAAAGAAAAAGGGTTTTGGTTGCTGGGGTGGCATCTGAGGCGGCTGGAGAAAAGTTGTGATTTTTTTTCTTATCCTTTTTATCCGGAAAAAATCAAGAAAAATTTAGAAGAAAAAATCAAGAAAAGAAAAATAGATACGAAATTAAGGTTATTGGTTAATTCATCAGGGAAGATGACGATTTCCGCAAAGAGAGTAGATAAAATTAATTTACCGGTTAAAGTAAAGATTAATCAAAAAAGGGTAGACGCTTCTAATATTTATCTTTATCATAAGACAACAAAAAGAAATTTTTACAATCAGGAAAGAAAAAAAACGAAAAACGAAGGTTTTTTCGAGAGCATTTTTCTCAATAAAAACAATGAGTTAACGGAAGGAACAATCACCAATATTTTTATAGAAAAAAAAGGGAAATTATATACTCCGCCGTTATCTTGCGGCCTTTTGCCGGGGGTATTAAGGCAGCATTTATTAAAGAAGAACAAAGCCGTTGAAAAAGTGCTTTATCTGCGGGACTTAAAAAAAGCAGATAAGATTTATGTGGGCAATTCCGTAAGAGGCTTGCTGGAAGCAAAGATTTGCTAATCAACAGAAAGGGGACGTTTCCCTCATCCATAACTCTTTGGGCGAAAGAAAGTTATGAGGTGGCCATTTCCACAGTATAAACTTTGCGGAAAATGCCTGTCTGTAACCAATTGATAATGAAGTAGTTACAAACGAGGGGAACGTCCCCTTCTTGCGTCCCCTTTTTGGGTGATAAGAATGATTGAGAAAATGAGGATTTTTGGTAGAATAAGGCGATGCAGAAAAAGGTAAAACAATTTAGAGTAAAAGTTAAAGAGGTTAAAAGGGTAAAAGATGATATCTTTTTGATTA
The DNA here is from genome assembly GCA_964605645.1 of uncultured Planctomycetia bacterium. GTDB lineage: Bacteria > Omnitrophota > Gorgyraeia > Duberdicusellales > 4484-171 > PXAH01. The sequence continues at coordinate 5,972 of CAZSDJ010000003.1, read as the reverse complement.
GTTTTCAGTCTATCCACCTAGCAAAGACTGCTCAACCCGGCAACTTTTTACACATTAAGATAGAAACAATAATTCTGCGCAGGCCTTTGAGTATTCATAAAGTAGATAAAAATTTAATTTACATTCTTTTTAAAGTACGAGGCAAAGGCACGGAAGCTTTATCCAAAAAAAGAAAAGAAAGCCAGCTGGATATTATCGGCCCCTTAGGTAATGGATTCAGGTTAGATGAGGATACAAACTCTGTTTTAGTGGCCGGGGGGATAGGTGTGGCCCCTTTAGTTTTTCTGGCGAAAAAACTAAAGGAAATCCGAAATCCGAAATCCGAAATCCGAAATATTATACTCTTGGGGGCTAAGGATAAACGTGAATTAGTGTGTGAAAAAGAATTTAGAAACTTAGGGTTTAAGGTAAAAGTAGCAACTGAAGATGGTTCCAAAGGCCGGAAAGGCTTTGTCACCAATTTACTAAAGGACCAACTTAGGACTTTGGACTTAGAACTTAGGACTAGTATCTACGCTTGTGGTCCCAAAGATATGTTTTACCAGATACATAAGACAACAAAAAAGAAGAAAAACTTAAATACGCAAGTTTCTTTTGAACAATTTATGGGCTGCGGCCTGGGAGTTTGCTGCGCCTGTGTAATTGCTACCAAATCAGGCTATAAAAAAGTCTGCCAGGACGGGCCGGTATTTGATTTAAATAATATTTGGGGATAGAATAAGAATATGGATTTAACAGTTAATATTGGTAAATTAAAATTAAACAACCCGATTATTTGTGCTTCCGGGACTTTTGGCTTTGGGGATGAGCTAAAAGGATTGGTTGATTTTTCCTCAATTGGTGCAATTATAGCAAAAACGATAACAGTTGAGCCAAAACAAGGCAGTCCCCCTCCCAGAATTTATGAAACAGGTTGTGGCGTTATCAATGCAATTGGTTTGGAAAATCCCGGCCTGGAAGTTTTTGCCAAACAAAAATTACCTGGTTTGATAAAATTAAGAACAAAACATATAATCAGTGTAGGCGGCAATTCAACTGATGAATATCAGGAATTAATAAAAAAATTAAATAAAGAAAAGGGGATAGATGGATTCGAACTTAATTTATCCTGTCCCAACCTAAAAAACAAAAAATTAATTTCACAAGATCTGCAGGCAACTTATAAGTTAATTAAATGTTTAAGGAAATTAACTAAAAAAATTATAATTGCAAAGCTGACTCCGGAGGTAACCGATATTGTAAAAATAGCTAAAAAAGCAGAAGCGGCCGGCGCAGATGCCATCTCGTTAGTGAATACATATTTTTCATTAGCGATTGACATAGAAACTAAAAGGCCGTATTTAGGTAATGTTTCCGGAGGGTATTCCGGGCCGGCGATCAAGCCAATGAGTTTGTATCGGGTTTGGCAGGTTGCCAAGGCCGTTCAAATTCCTGTAATTGGCGGGGGCGGGATAACAAGCTATAAAGATACGATAGAATTTTTGTTAGCAGGAGCAGAGGCGATAAGTTTAGGGACTATAAATTTAATTTATCCAAACGCCGCTAAAGATATTTTAAAAGGGATTAAAAAATATATGAAAGAAAATAAAATGAAAAATTTAAAAGATATAAGGAGCAGCTTTCATGTCTAATTTATGGAGCAGGTTGATTGTTGCCTTAGACCTAGATTCAGAAAATAAAATTAAAGAAATAATAGATAAATTGTCTCCCAAAGTAAACAAATTTAAAATAGGGCCAGTTGCCTTTATGCGTTTTGGGCCCCAAGTCATTAATTGGGCTAAAGATAAAGGGGCAGATATTTTCTTAGATTTTAAATTTTATGACATTCCAAACACTATGGTAGAGGCCGCCAAAGCCCTGGTCGATCTAGATGCCTGGTCTTTTACTGTACACCTAAAAGCAGGCAGACAAGGTTTATCAATATTAACTGATAAAATTGCACAATATGCCAAAGAAAACAATAAAAGAACTCCTTTAATTTTTGGGGTAACAGAATTAACCTCAAAAGAAGTTTCTTTAAGCCAAATTTTAAAATTAGCTAAAATAGGTAAAGAAGCAAAAGTTCAGGGGATAGTTTGTAGTGTATGGGAGGCAGAGCGAATTAAAGCGGAAACAGGATTGCTTACAATAACCCCGGGGATAAGACAAAAACAAACAGTTGATGACCAAAAAAGAACTGCTACTTTAGCCGACGCTGTAAAAGCAAGGTCAGATTATTTTGTAGTTGGCAGGCCAATTATAAAAAGCGATAATCCTCTTGGGGCTGCAGAAAGATTGATAGAAAGCGTGGTTTAGAATAGTTTTTAAAATAATTTGCATTTTTAGCCCTAGGTTTTATAATCTTAATCTAAAATAAAAACCCGGAGGAAGAATATGGATGTTAAATTAGAAAGTTTAATTGAAAAAATTAAAAAAGAAGGTGTTCAGGAGGCAGAACAAAAAGCCGATCAGATATTGAAAGAAGCAGAAAACACCAAAAAAGAGATAATAGAAAAAGCCAAACAAGAAGCTGAAAACATTAAAGAAGAAGCAAAAAAGGAAGCTGAAAATTTTCAGAAAAATGGAGAAAATTCTGTTTGCCAAGCTGCCCGCAATGTCGTGCTTTCAGTCCGGGAAAAGTTAACCGCTATCTTTGATAATATCCTGAAACAGCAGCTGAGAGAGGCTCTGGGGCCGGAGGTACTGGCTCAGATATTAGAAAACATTATTGATAAATGGAGCGAAGATAAAGATAAGAGTCTTGAAGTTTTATTAAGTGAAAAAGATAAAGAAAAAGTAGAGCAGATTTTAATGTCAAAGTTTAAAGAAAAAGCTGCAGAAAGAATAGAGATAAAAAGTTCTAAATCAATCGAAAAGGGATTTCAGGTGGGGATAAAAGGAGAAGATACTTATTATGATTTCTCTGATGAAGGGATAACGGAAAGTTTGTCAGTTTTTCTCAATCCTACCATATCAAATTTAATTTCAGACAAAAAGAATGGATAAATATTATTACCTTATTGCCCAGCTCCCTCTGCTTAAATTTAACGAAAAAACTTATTTAGATAAAAATTCATTTTTAGAGGAAGCAAAGAAATGGCTGGCTGAAAAAGATTTTAAAAAACTGCAAGAAGCGGATATTGAAAATTTAGCCAAGAAAGGGAAAACTTCTTTTTCAGAAAAATACAAAAAATTTGAATTAAGTTTACGAAAAGAATTAGCAGCTTACCGCAAAGGTAAAAAAGATAAACAAGAATATCAATTAGAAGGGGTTTTAGAAAAAAAAATATTAGAAGGAAACCCTTTGGAAGTTGAAAATAAATTACTTTCTTACAGGTGGGATCAAGTTGAAGAGCTTTCTAAAGATTATGTTTTTAATTTAGAAGCTGTAATAGCATATTTTTTGAAATTACAAATATTGGGAAAAGTATTAAGTTTTAACAAAGAAAAAGGAACTGAAAAATTTGATTCATTAACAGAGGTAGAAAATGCAAAAACACGGTAAAATAATAGCTATTCGCGGCAATATGATTACAGTTGAGTTTCCTGAAAGCGTATCACAAAATGAGGTAGGTTATGTGATGGTTGATGACCAACGCCTTAAATCAGAAGTGATTCGGATAAGTCAAAACACAGCTTACATGCAGGTATTTGAAGATACCAAGGGGATAAAGGCAGGCGATAAAATTGAATTTTCCGGCGAAATGATTTCAGTTGAGCTGGGCCCGGGCCTTCTCGGCCAAGTTTATGACGGCCTGCAAAATCCACTTCATAATTTATCTAAAGAATTTGGTGTTTTTTTACCCCGGGGTAAACAGCTCGAAGCTATTGATAGTGAGAAAAAGTGGAAGTTTCATCCGAAAAAGGAGACAAAGGGTAAGAAAATCTCAGCCGGCCAGCCGTTGGGCCATGTAGAAGAAGGGATTTTCAAACATTTTATATTTGTGCCCTTTTCTTTCAAAGGTGATTTTACTGTTGATGATATTGTTCCAGAAGGAGATTATAACGTCAAAGATAGAATAGCAACTTTAGAAGATCAATCCGGCAATAAGGTTAAAATAAATATGAAAATTAGCTGGCCGGTAAAGGTGCCGATTTCAGCTTATAAACAAAAATTTACCCCCCGGGAGCCATTAATTACCAAGATGAGGCTTTTAGATACTTTTTTTCCGGTTGCAAAAGGGGGAACCTATTGTGTTCCCGGCCCCTTTGGTTCGGGCAAAACTGTTTTGCAGCAGCTGATCAGCCGTTATGCTGATGTAGATGTGGTAATTATCGCTGCTTGCGGAGAGAGAGCCGGTGAAGTTGTGGAAACTTTGAAAAAATTTCCTAAATTAAAAGATCCGCGCACCGGCCGTTCCCTGATGGAGCGAACGATTATTATTTGCAATACCAGTTCAATGCCGGTTGCAGCCAGAGACGCATCGGTTTATACTGCAGCAACTCTAGGTGAGTATTATCGTCAGATGGGTCTTGATGTATTACTTTTAGCAGATTCAACTTCGCGTTGGGCGCAAGCGATGCGGGAAATTTCGGGAAGGTTAGAAGAAATTCCCGGTGAGGAAGCTTACCCGGCTTATCTTGAATCACGGATTGCAGAGTTCTATGAACGCGCCGGCTACATTCAGCTTCTATTTGATGCAGAAGGCAGTTTGACTATCGGCGGCACTGTTTCGCCGGCGGGTGGTAATTTTGATGAGCCGGTTACTCAATCTACACTGAAGGTGGTAGGTGCTTTTCACGGGTTATCCAGGGATAGAGCCAATGCGCATAAGTACCCTTCAATTGATCCACTACAAAGTTGGTCTCGTTACAAAACTCCTTTAGATAAAGCAAAAGTGCAAAAAGCTCGTGACATTTTAAAAAAAGGCGATGAGGTTGATCAAATGATGAAAGTTGTCGGAGAAGAAGGGACTTCTATAGATGATTATCAAATTCATTTAAAAGCAGAATTCCTGGATGCAGTTTATCTGCAGCAAAATGGATTCAATCCCGTAGATGCGGCAACAGGTATTAAAAGGCAGGAGTACGTGTTCAATAAAATATCTTCTATACTGGAGAAAAAGTTTAGTTTTGCTGATAAAGACCAGGCCAGGAAAATGTTTCATAAGTTAAGATCACTGTTTATTGACTGGAATTATACAGAAAAAGATTCAGATGAATATAAAAACCAAGAAAAGGAAATTGACAAATTCTTAAATTCACAAAAACAAAAAGAGGAAGAAAAATGAGGAAGGTTCATAGCAAAATTTTAAGCATTGCCGGAAATGTAATTACGGTGAGGGCTAAAGATGTTGCTTATGAAGAGTTAGCCGAGGTTAGAAGCAGCAGGGGCAAATCTTTAGCTCAGGTTATAAGAATTGATAAAGATCTAGTTTCTTTACAGGTCTTTGCCGGCAGCCGCGGGGTTTCAACTGACGATCAGGTAGTATTTTTAGGGCATCCGATGAAAGTTGCTTTTTCCGAAGATATGTTAGGCAGAGTTTTTGATGGCAGTGGGCAGCCTCGCGATAAAGGCTCAAGTTTAGCTGAAAATACAATCGAGATTTCCGGCCCTACAGTTAATCCTGTTAAAAGAACAATTCCCGACAAGATGATTAGAACCAATATTCCCATGATTGATGTGTTTAATTCGTTAGTTGTTTCTCAGAAGTTACCGATATTTTCTATATCCGGCGAACCTTATAATGAATTGTTAGCTAGGATTGCTTTGCAAGCAGAAGCGGATATGATTATTTTAGGCGGGATTGGCTTAAAATACGATCAATATTTATTTTTTAAAAATAAATTAGAAGAGGGCGGTGCCCTTTCACGTTCAATATTTTTTGTGCATACTGCATCGGATCCGGTGGTAGAAGGATTGATGATTTCGGATCTTTGTTTAGCAGTTGCTGAAAAATTTGCTCTTGCCAACAAAGATGTTTTAGTTTTACTTTCCGATATGACTAATTTTGCCGATGCTTTAAAAGAAATTGCAATTACCATGGAACAAG
>CAZSDJ010000002.1:0-83799 GCA_964605645.1 uncultured Planctomycetia bacterium | reverse complement strand
ATCTAGTGGAGCAATCCATGCGGGTTCGAGTCCCGCTCTGCGCATATTGGCTAATTGCTTATAGCTTATAGCGCATAGCTAATAGTTACTATAACTAAATTACTATTAACTATTTGCCATTAGCCATAAGCTAAAACGGAGAGGTGCCAGAGTCTGGTTGAATGGGGCGGTCTCGAAAACCGTTGAGCCTTTTTGGCTCCGGGAGTTCGAATCTCCCCCTCTCCGTTAAAAATTTTTACAATTTTTAACGGAGAAGTCTCACCCGCCTCACCAAAATTATATAAAATTTTGGTGGGCGAGGTGGACTCTCCGTAATCTTAAAATGAAAAAACGAAATTTATATATTTTCTTAGCAATTATTTGTATCTGTTCGGTAGTAATTCTAAATAATTTATCTGACTCTGCTTCTCCTTCAACAGCTAAACCAGATCTGGCCTCACCTGACAAAATAAGTGAAAATATAGTTTTCCAAAATCCAATATTTATATTTATAACTTTAATTTATACCTTTATGTTTTTTGCCGGCCTGATTAACTTAGGTATATTTTTTATCCGCAAACTAAGCGGTAAAACAATGACCGCAATAAATTATCCCAAAAAGAAATTCCCCTTAAACCAGGAAACTTCCGCCAAATTAATCTTTTTAATTAGTTTTTTACTTTTGCTTACTTACCTTTTACCGAGTTTCTTTTTCTATTTTAGTAATATTGCCCCAATTTACATAATATTGCTTTCCAACTTATTGCTTCAAATCGGATCTGTTTATCTAGTTTTAAATTACATTAATCCTAACTTTTTCGGCTTAACTTTCAGAAAAAAAGACTTTAACTTTATTCTAAAAACTTATACAGCTATTATTCCAGTTTTAGCTGTATCAATTATACTTAATTTATTTTTGCTTAAAATTTTGGGGATTGAGCCAGGGCCCTCGCCAATAATAAAATTAGTTCCTCTACTTAAAACAAAATTTTCTTTGTTTCTTTTTATTTTCCAAACTATAATCGTTGCTCCATTGGCCGAAGAACTTATCTTTCGCGGCATATTTTATAAATTATTGCGGAAAAAATATTCTTTTCTAGCTGCGGCAACGGGGCTGTCTGTATTCTTTGCTCTCCTCCACCGCTCACCGGCAGGAACACTGGGCCTCTTTATAATTAGTTTTTCCCTCTGTTACGTTTACGAAAAAACTCAAAAAATAAGTACAGCTTTTGCCTTCCATGCTCTCCACAATGCAATCACTCTTTTCTTCTTTTTAGGAACCAAAATCTAATTAAAATTTAATAATTGATATAATCTTCAGCATCTAAAGCGATATGGAGCCGCTGCTTAATATTGGCAATGCGTTGGGCCGGATAGGGATGAGTGCGAAAATAGGAAAGGGGCCTAATTTGGTCTTTACTTTTCTGGTATAATTTCTCAAGTACTTCCAACCCCGCTTTTGGATTATAGCCGGCTTTTTTAGCATATTTAACTGCTAAATTATCAGCGTTAAACTCATCGCCGCGGGAATGAGCTGACATAATTTGAGCCAAAGCAAAAGAGAGGCCGCCGCTAAAATTATCATCAGAAGGCGCCACAGTTGATGCAACTAACAGCAGATTGTAACCCAGCGCCGCCTGCAGCCTTTTCACATGATGCCGGCTTACAATGTGTGCCATTTCATGGGCTAGAACAAAAGCTAATTGATCCTCGCCTAAAATATCCAGTAAATCTTTAAAAATATAAATATAGCCACCTGGTAAGCTAAAGGCATTAATAATTTCTTCCTGCTTGTCTTCTTTATCAATTACATAAAAATAATAATTAAGCTCTTGTCTGTCAGAAACTTCAGTTATGTTTTTAGCTATTTCTTGTACTCTTTTTATATCGTAAGGATTGGCTGAAACTTTAAATTCTTTAGCGACTTGTTTTGCCACATTTTTACCCATCGCCACTTCTTTTTCAGTTGAAAAAAAATAGATATCTTGGCTTTGAGTCCCTACGTTGTATTCGGTAGTCATGCAACCTGAAATGAAAAAGATGGCCGATAGCAGATAGCCGATAGCAGATAAAACAAATAATTTTTTCATTAAATTATAAAGTCAGATTTGGTAAATAACGAAAAGAGGTTACAACCCGCTTTGGCTAAAGCTTGTTTTGCTCCCTCGCATCTATCCACTACTACCATTACATCTTCAACTTTAATGCCTTCATCGCCTAAGACTTTCTTGGCTGCCAGCAAAGACCCGCCGCTGGTTGCAACATCATCACACAATATCACTTTTGCACCCCTCTTTATTGCCGGGCCTTCAATCATCTTTTGCTGGCCGTACTTTTTGGGGTTCTTGCGAATTAAGAATCCAGATAAATTTTTATCATTTTGCTCAGCAATAAAGCAGACCCCCGCCACAATTGGATCAGCGCCCAAAGTCGGGCCGCCAAATGCATCAGCTTGCATTTTGTCAAGATGCTGAAAAAAAAGATTAGAAATATAATAAATACCTGCTGAACTTAAAGAGACCTTCCTTACGTCAATATAAAAATTGCTGGTTTTACCCGATGCAAGTTTTACTTCTTTTTGCTGATAAGCTTCTTCTTTTAAAATTTTCAGTAATTTCTGCCGCATCTTCAGATCTCCTCTTTTACATAATTAATATTATTTTAAATAAATTATAGCAAAGGGAAAATTATCTACAACGGTTATTTTAATAGGTGTCTGTCCCTAATTCAAAGATTGGGTGAGAGTGTGAAAACGTTGTCCGCTAATACTTACAGCGGGATTAAACTTGGGGTCTTCAGGCTCGCCTGGGTCATAGCGAAAGTTTAAATTGTCGATAACCAATTCGCCATCATCAATATCAATATTTAGATCATCGCTGGGATCAGCCGGATCAGGATCAACTAAGCGACTGGTTAATATTTCAGGACCTAGATCATTAATTTCAAAAGTAATAGTGTTATCCCCCGCATCAAAAATATAACGGGCAATGCGATCATCGTTAAAATCAGCCGGGGTGTGCAGATGATTTCCAGCTGCATCTAAATCTTGAAATATTTCTACCGTAAAGTCTGGAGCTCCGGCTGTTGTGACACTTACAGCCGGCCTATCCACCCAGCCAGTACCCAGATATACACTCTTATCAATGTGATCGATCACATAACTGAGTTCATTGACAACTTCTGCCCTTCTGTCTGATGATTTAAAAATATTAAAGGATAAATTATAAAGCCCATAAACACTTAAAATCACAACGCTAATTAATACCATCGTAATTAAAAGTTCTATCAAGGTCAGAGATTTTTTCATCTTATAAATTTTTTTTACTCCGGATAATTTATGGTTATATCAACTTCGCGGTAATCAAGAACATTTCCGCCGCTATCAGTCCTTGTAGTTGCATCTACCTGGTATTGATTAGGATTGGCGGCATCGCCGTAATCAGTATTATCTATAGAGTAGGATTGAATGCTTTTGGTTCCCGTTGAAAGCTCATGTGCAGCATCATCCCAATCCGCGCTTACTGATTTAGCCAGAGGATAAGCATTACTGCGGGAAAGATTGGTGGATACTGTTCTTTTGTTGGCGCGGTAAACATAAGCCTTTACGGTAAGGAAGGTCGCCAAAACAGCTGCCAGGACTAACGAAATAATTACCGCGGCAACTAAAAGCTCAACTAGTGTCGCTGATTTTTTCATCTTTGTCATTACTATTAATTAACCTCGCATTTTCCCTGAAAGGTATTATTATTAATACCCCAGGCGCATTCATCATTTTGATCAATCTGCCAATCATCAGTCCCTTCTCCGCCACTGGCCGTAGCAGAAAAAGTAGGCGGGCTGGCCGCATTATTAACAGTAACTGCATAATCCCAACGCTGATCAGAAAGATCTAATTCTAACACTAAATTGCAGTCAGGAGCGACAGTGACGGCGTCAAAGTCACATGCTGTATAATTACCGTTTCTCAAGCGATATGTTTTTTCCGCTTCCTGGATGCGTTTCAACTGAGTCCTGGCATCCCGGTCTTTTGCTTTTTTTTGCATCTCAATAAATCCCGGCAGAGCAAATGTAGCTAAGATTGCAACTACAACCACTACTATTAAAAGCTCAATTAAAGTAAAAGCAGTTTTTTTATGCATTTTTGCTAATGCTGGCACTCGCTCTGATATTGGCCATCAACCCCATAAGCACAAACATCATCCGCGTCAATCGTCCAATCAGTTGTCCCGGAAGTGCCGGTTGAATTGGCCGTAAATTGAGGCGGAGAAGCCGCATTGTCTACACTAGGTACGCTATAATCCCAATTTCCATCCGGAGGCGCGGGGGGAAGATCGAGCCGTAAATCACTGCTGCAGGCAGCATTATCAGCGCAAGCAATATATTGACCCTCTTCAAGGCGATAACTTTTTTCTGCTGTTTGAATAAGTTTTAATTGACTGCGTGCTTCGTGATCTACGGCTCTTTGTTTAGCATTTAAATAAGCGGGGATAGCAAAAGTCGCTAAAATTGTAAGGATAACTACCACTATTAAAAGTTCTACTATGGTAAAACTTTTACGCTTGATAATGCTCTGGTTACTTATAACCTGCATAACGATGCGTGCCGCCCCAGGTACCGTCTTCATCCAGCGTAACTGTCCCGGCGTTATTACCGGTAACAGCTGCTCCACCATCACTTGTTACACGGGTAGCTGTTGCTGTAAAGCCATCTGCACCGACAATAGCAACAGCATAATCCCAATCTGCATCGCTGCCAACTTCATCCATCTCGACATAATCATGCAAATCAGCGTTTTCGTCGACATCAGCAGCTGCTAAATACGTATCCATTTCACCCCGATACATTTTTTCTGCCTGCGCGATTAATCCAAGATGATGCTTAGCTTTTGATGTTTTTGCTTTTTCCACAGCATTTAAATAACCGGGGATAGCAAAAGTCGCTAAAATCGCAATTACAATAACTACGATTAACAACTCAAGCAGCGTAAACCCTTTTTTCATAGAAACCTCCTTTTTGTAACTAAAGTATACAATATTTTTTCCTTTCTTGTCAATGCTTATCTCACTGCAAAGTTGAAATTTTAAATAATGGTAAAAATAAAGCAATCACAATAACGCCGATAACCAGCCCCATAACAATAATCATCACCGGTTCAAAGGCGGCAATAATTCTTTCCACTCTTGTAGTTAATTCTTTCCGGTAATGGGATGAAACTTTACTAAAAACTTCCGGCATGCTTCCGGTTTCTTCGCCGATCTTTGCCATCTCAGCTACAAGAACCGGAAATGCTCCTAACTTCGCTAATTCTTCAGAAAGAGAAGCGCCTTCTTTAACGTTTCCGGCGGCAGCCAGTAATTGATTCTGTAAAACAGAATTCCCAATACTTTTTGCCGAAATCTCTAAAGTGTAAACTAAAGGCAGCCCGCTTTCTAACAAAATATAAATAATCGAAGTAAATCTTTCAATATAAATCAAAAACATTGTATTTCCCAAAAGAGGAACTTTAAATAACAACTTATCTATTGTCTTTTTAAAATCTTGCTGTTTTTTGAGCCAATTAAAAATAAATATTAATGCAATAATTCCGATTAGAATAAACCAAAAATTTTTTTCCAAAAACCCGCTGATCAAAAGAATACTTTTAGTCAAAGCCGGTAATTCAATATCAAATTGAGTAAAAAGTTCTTTGAATTTAGGAAATATCAATTTAACAAATGCAAATACTGCCAGAGTTGCCGCTCCTATTAAAATCACCGGATAAACCAAAGCGCTTTTTATTTTTCTTTCAAACTCCATTCGTAATTCTAAGTAATCAGCTAATTTATCTAAAACAAAAGGCAGATTACCGGAAGCTTCTCCTACTTGCACAATCCCGGCCCATAAATTGGAAAAAACGGCCGGGTATTTTTTAACAGCTTCCCTGAAAGAAAGCCCATCGCGAACGTCTTGAGAACACTTTTTTAAAACCTTGCCTAATTTGAAACTTTCTGTTTGGTTAGAAACCAGATCTAAGGTCCGCAGCAGGGTCACGCCGCTGGAAAGCATTGTAGCCAGATTACGCGCTAAAAAAGTTAAATCATGTAATTTTAAGGAATTTCTTTTCCCTTTTTTCTTTATGTAAGTACTTTTTTGGGAAGCTTCTTTTTTTTGTTTTTCCTCTTCTATCGCTACGATAAAAAGCCCTTTACTTTTTAACTTTGAAATTAATTCATTCTTAGATAAAGCTTCTTCTCGGCCGGTTACGGTTTTTGCAGCTTTTGTTTTCGCTTTGTAATTAAATACCGCCATATAATTAACCTTATATCCCGGTGGCTACAGACAATACTTCGTCTAAAGATGTGATGCCTTCTTCCACCCTTTTTATCCCGCTTTCCAGCAATGAAAAAGTTCCTTTTTTCTTAGCGATTTCCATGATTTGAAAAGACGGCGCTCCTTTGTGAACGGCCTCTTTCAGGTCATCATCAAAAAGTATTATTTCTGTTATTACCGATCTTCCTTTATAACCGATAGAATTACACTTATCACACCCTTTGGGCCGATAAATTACCGTAGAATTAAGTTCAATCCCTTTGGGAATATCTTCTTTTTTTACCTCATACGGCTCTTTACAATCAGGACATAATTTCTTCACTAATCTCTGGGCAATAATTAAGCGCAAAGATGCTGTAACAAGGTATGCAGGCAGGCCGATATCGATAAGCCTGGTAATAGTGGAGGCCGCGTCATTGGTGTGAAGAGTTGAAAAAACTAAATGCCCCGTTAAGGCCGCGCGGATAGTCATTTCCGCAGTTTCGAGATCTCTGGTTTCACCTACTAAAATTATATCAGGATCTTGGCGCAAAAATGAACGTAAGGCATTAGCAAAAGTTAAGCCAACGTCAGGTTTAACCTGGACTTGATTTACGCCCGCCATTCTGTATTCAACCGGATCTTCAGCAGTCACAATATTTTTAGCTTCAGATTTTACTTCGTTTAAAGCCGCATAAAGAGTAGTAGATTTACCGGATCCGGTTGGGCCGGTAAGTAGAATTAAACCATAAGATGTCACAACTCCTTTTCTGATAAGTTCTAATTCTTGCGGCAAAAAACCTAATTTTGTAAGTTCAAGAGGTACTCGCGACTTATCTAAAATCCTCAGCACCACCTTTTCTCCATATATGGTAGGCAGGGTGGACACCCTTAAATCAATTAATTTTTTATTCATTTTGACCATGAAACCGCCGTCTTGCGGCAGCCGTTTTTCGGCAATATCCATTTTTGATAAGATTTTAATCCGGGAAATTATCGGCAAATACAAGGCTTGAGAAGGAGAAGGCATATCATATAATACTCCATCTATTCGATAGCGCAAAGACAATTTACCGTAACGCGGTTCAATATGAATATCAGAAGCATTATCATCAATCGCTTGGCGAATTATTAAATCAACCAATTTAACAACCGGGGCTTCTCCGGCTTTGGCAATTATTTTATCTAAGCTGAGATCAGTTTCTTCTGAAGAAATTTCAGTAATCGATTCTTCATTATTTTGATCTGCAGATTGAATAGCATCTCGAAATATTTTTTCTTTTCCGTAAAAATCCTCGATTGCCTTACGAATATTACTGCGGGTTGTAACAACAGGATTGATTTCACAGCCGGTAATTTTCTTTAAATTATCTATTAAGATTAAATCTAACGGATCAAACATCGCGACTGTTAAAGAATTAAGATTACGCGACAAAGGCAGCACTATATTTTTCGCCGCGAATTCACGAGGAATTAATTGTTCTAAATTTTGATCAGCAATTGGTTTTAATTTATCAGAAGCAGCAGAGATATAGGAAATATTTAACTGCTTGCTTAAAGCAATTACAATTTGTTTTTCATCCACATGCCCAAGCTTAATTAAAATTTCCCCTAATTTACCGCCTTCTTTTTCCTGAATAACTATCGCTTCTTTGAGCTGAGCCTCGGTTATGATCCCTTCTGAAATTAAAATATCACCGATTCTTTTATAACGCGCCATAGTAACAATTCTACCAGTGTCAATAATTTTTTTTCATTTACTTAATCCCTTCTTGTCTTTGAAAAGTGGTCGAGGCTGCTAGTAACTGATGTTTTGTGCACTGGATCAGCCTGCTCTCTTTTTAATAAATTTATTGAATTTTCTTTTTTGGCCAGTAAATTTCTCCCGCCAAGTAGTTTGGGAGTCAAAAACACCAGCAACTCTCTATCACCGGTCCCAGTAGTATCTTTATGACGGAATAAAGCTCCTAATAAAGGAATATCCCCGAAAAAAGGGACTTTAGTTATAATCTCTTTTTTATCATTTTTTATCAATCCGCCCAAAAGCAAGGTCTCCCCTTCGTCCAGCCGAACCACTGAACGAGTGCTTCTGTCTTCAATATTTCTATAAACATTACCATTCTCATCTGTAAATGTCGAATCACTAGTATCTACTACCGAAGGATAAACTATCAAGGTAATTTCATTGGTTAAAGGATTAATTTGGGGTGTTACGCGAAGAGTCACGCCAGAACCTTTATAGCCCCCTATATCAGAAATTCTTTGCGCTTCACTCGACTGAATATTTCCATCACCATCATACTCTACTTTCGTTCCGATTACTTCATCGGTTACAACATCGATTTCAGCAGTTTCGTTATTAAGGGTCATAATTCTGGGGCGAGCTAGAATTTTAGCTGTCGTATCTTGTTTGTAAAGTTGAGCTACTATATTAATATCAGTAAGGTCAACTGTAGAAGTCCGCCAAGGAATCGGGCCTTTATCAGGACTAAATGTAGATGGAAAAGGTGTAAACAAACTGGAAATCCCACTTCTTACAATTCCATCGTGTTTAATCCCTATTTTATCAATTGCATCTTTGCTTACATCAAGAATTTCAACTTCAATCATCACTTTTTGCGGAGGAGTATCTAACCTGGCAACAAGATCATCGATAATCGGAAACTGAGAAGGGACATCAATCACAACTAAAGAATTGGTAGGTTGATTTGCAACAACTCTTCCTGACTCACTTAACGCTTGCTCAATTACTTCCTTTATCCCCGCTTTTTCTCCGGCACTGTTTGTACCGCCGCTTCCGCTGACATCACTATCAGCGCCGCCTTTTTTGATATTTTCTAAAATTTGATCAATTTCTCTTTGCATAACTGAATTTAAAACTCTAGCATACTTTAGATGATATACTTTAGTTTTCAATTCAAGGCTAGGCCTTCCCATTTCTTTGACTACAAACATCTTAGATTCCGGATAAAAATTGTAATTTAAATTATTGGCGTTAAAAATTATATCCATTGCCTGCTTCAGCGGCACATCTTGAATATAAAGAGTGATTTTTCTATCTCTTACTGCCTCGGTTGAGATAAAATTAAGGCCGGTCTGCTGGGACAACATCTTTAATACATCAACTAAATGAGCATCTTCTAAATCTAGAGATACGGATTGTTCCGCGGCAAAAAGAAAATAATCACCATAAATATTATCTTGATATAAATCATTAAAATTTTTTCCATCTGATGATGAGTAACTACCCCCACCTTGGCCAAAAACCGAAAATGCAGTAATTAAAAAAAACACCGTAAAAAATAATTTCAATTTTTTCATCTTCTCCTCCCCTTTTTTGGTTTCTCTTTAAATATCTTCCCGGAATATGAAATAAAAACATTATTTTCTTCAATTTTAAATACAGTTGCATTAACATCATTCAATTGGTCACCGACAGAATAAACTTCTCCGTTAATTATAGTTTTAGGAAACTTACCACCCCAAAGGACACCCTCAACTACTATCGATTCAGGAAGTACAACTACCTTTTCTCTTGTCCTCTCCCTTTGGCGGGAAACATCCCTCTCTTCTTCAGGCAGCACCGATTCAAAAGGATTCACCTGATTCTGCTGCGCCCAACTATAGGGCATTATCAATATAATTATTATAAAAATTATATTTTTCATTTATCAACCAGTATAGTATCTAAGCTAATTTTGGCCCTCATTTTTTCATCTTGAGATTTATCAAGAAAAAACCTATCAATAAATATATTTTTTTCTTCCACAGATTTAATAAAACTAACTAAATTACTATAAGAACGAATTGTTAAAGATAATTCCATGGTAACATTTTGGAAAGAACCTACCATTTTTTTATTGGTTTTTAGCGAACTTACTTCAATATTATTCCTCCTTGCTTCTTCTTCAACATACTTTTTAACGATTAAAGGTTGTTGATCTAAAAAATCTTTAGATAAGCTTCGATATTCTTCTCTTAAATTTCTCCATTCCTTCGCCTTATTTTTTGTATTTTCTAAAAACACAGTTTTTTCCTCTATCTTTTTTAAATCTTGTTGATAATTAATAAAATAATTTCTCATAAAAAAACCGCCAATTATAACAATAACGATAATTGCAATGGTGTTTTTGTAATTACCTAATTCTTTAACATCTAATTGTGATAGGTCTTTCATATTTATATCGTTATTCTAAAATTATTAGAAATTCTGTTACATCAAACTCTCTAATTACTCTTTTATCCGTAGATTTAAGTTCTACCGAATTAAATAAAAAATTGACAACGGGACTTTGTTTTAAATTTTCCGCAAATTGATTTACTCCGGATCTTTCTTGGTAACCATCACCTTTATAAATATAACCGGTAATGTTAACACTATAATCTTTTTTGCCTCTCTTGGTTATTCTTAAACTATCCAGCCATAATTGGCTCGGAAGTATATCCCTATCTGAAAATATTGTTAATAAATCAGCAAAAAAAACTTTTTCTTTTTTTATATCTTTTAATTTCCTTATATTTTGATGTTGTTTTTCTAAAGCTGGATCTAAATTTTGCCAGCCATCATCTTGTAATTCTTGAGGCAAACTTAAATTTGTTTCTTTTTTTTCTAATAATGTTTTTTCCATACCAAGATAATTGCTGAAAATAAATGAGATAATAAAATAAATAATTACAACTACAGCCCCTACTATCGACAACAATCCCCATCTCCAACTAACACTGTCAATTGCCGCAACCCCTGAGAGCGCAGATTCTTTTATGCTCTTTAGTACAGGTTTGAATTTATATGGAGAGCCATCTCTTTCGATAGCCCCTAAGGCTTTTGCGTTTTCAACTGATGAATTTTTATGAAATGTCAAACTATCAGGAAAAATCTGTAATACATCTAACGAGAGGTTTTCTTTTAAAGAATCTATTGCTTTTTTTATTTCCGCTTCCGAAGATAAAATAAAAAGTTTATCTAGATTGTAACCTTTAAATTCTCGGTGAAAATATTGAAATGAAAAATTAACCCCTTCAACAAAACTATCTAAATTAAGATCGCCCTCTTTCTCTTTCATGTTTAGATAGCGATTGAATATTGGTAAATCTTCCTGGAAAAAGGTTAAATAAGTTTCCTGCGAAGTTAAATCAAGAAGGGCAAAATTCTTATAATTTTTAATTTCTTTTACGGTTTTAAACAATCGGGCTAAAGAAATACAAGACGGCTCTATAGCTAACTCCTTTAATTCCAGCCGTTCAAGGACTTCTTTTATTCTGTCGAGATTACTTTTGCGTATCCCGACAAAAGATACATTTACTTTTTTTTCCTTCGCCAAGCGAGTGTATTGATAATCCCAAACTAATTCTTCCGCTTTAAAAGGGATATATTTTTCTACTTCATATACAAGCGAAGACTCTATCTCTTTTTTATTCATCAGGGGCAGTTCTACAGATCTCACAATAAAATCACGATCAGCCAAAGAAAGATAAATTTCCTTCTCGTCAACTTTCGCATCACGCAAAGTTTTACGAATCAAAGCTCCCCAACGTAAATTCTCATCTAAATATTCAGTTTTTTCTCCCTCCAGAGAAGAGAAATTAAAACTACTAATTGAAGTTAAGTTTTTACCATCTTTGGCTGCAACTCCCACAGAATTAGCACCTAAATATAAACCGATTTTTTTCTTTGCCATAATTATTTACTCAAATCGTTTAACCATTTATCTATATATTTTCTATCAAAACGCCAAACTTTACCAATTTTTATCCCCGAAATCTTTTTTTGGTGCAGCCAATTATAAATAGTTTGCTTCTTCAGGCCTAAATAATCAGCAAGCTCATCAACTGTCATCAATCTTGGTAACCTTCTTTTTTTCATTTTATGCTATTTTACCCATTTTTAGATATATTTATATTAAAAACGCCATATCGATCATTGTCAAGTATAATTTATTATAATTTTTAATGATTTTACTATATATAGTAGTTATTAAATATGCCCACAATATCTTGTGGGATAAATAAGTAGAATTATTGATATATTTTAATTGATCCCGATAAAGGAAAGATTACGCTGAGTAGCCTTGTCCCTTCTGTAAGAAAAAAAACTACCCTGCAAACAATGGCTGCATAGTCCTAAATCAAAAAAATTATCTTTATCTAATCCTTTTAAAACTAATTGTTCTTTGGCAAATTTCACTGGATTAAAAAAAATTCCCTTTGGAGTTACTTTTAAATAAGAAGATAAATCTTTACATTCTCTAAATTCTTCTCCAACCTGATAGCAACAGCTACGCAAACCCACTCCAGCTACAACTTTAAAATCTGCTAAATTAAAAGAAATCTTAGTTAATATCCCTTTTTTTGCCGAGCGCCAGCCCAGATGAATAACCCCCACCCAAGAATTTTTTTTGGCAAAAAACAAAGGCAAACAATCGGCAGTTTTTACAATTAAAAAATGTTTTTTTTGTTCGGTAAATAATCCATCTGAATCATATGCGCCAGCTTTTTTAATTATAGCTATCTGGTTGGAATGCTTCTGATTCATATAGCTAAACTTCACGTCTTTACCTATATATGATATTAATTTGTAAAAATCAGACGGGAGCCGGCCCAAAAGAGAAGTTTTTGTAAAGCCGGCAACTATTTTATGAGGAAATATGTTTTTTATAAAAAAGCAGTTTTCAGTCTCTTGGAGCTTGATCTTTTTATTCATTTACTTCAATTAATTTATTTCGAGACTTTTCCCCAGTTTTTATTAACACTTTTCTTGGCTTAACTCCTAGGTGGTCAGCTAAAACTTTTTTTAATTGCTTGTTGGCCTTTCCATCTTGAGCGGCTGCGGTAAGATAAATTTTATTTAATTTATCAGAAAAATGTATCTTGATTTTTTTTGCACCAGGAATAACTCGAACCTTAAGCTTCATCTTTGATATTTTCAATAGTTTTTAATTGGCTAGCTACTTTTTCTATTTTTTGATTTAATTCCTGATACTTTGAACTTGCCGAACGGAGGTGAGTCCCCAATATATTGTAATCTTTGATAAAATCTCCAATATCTTTTTCCAGCCGGCCTAAAATATCATAAATTTGCTTTGCGCTTCTTCCAATTTTTAAAGCCCGAAACCCAATACATAAAGTTTTTAAATAAATATATAAAGTATTGGGGCCGGTAATAAATACTTTTTTGCCTCTGGCAAATTCTAGGAGATCAGTATCTGTAACTATAAAATAATATACACTTTCTGAAGGGACATACATTAGTGAAAAATCAACAGTGCCTTCATCGGGATAAATATATTGAGCAGTTTCTATAATTCTTTTTTTTATACTTTCAATACATACCTTTCGCTTCTGCTTTTTTTCAGATTCTTCTGCTTCTGCATAATTTCTGAAGGTATCTAGGGAAAATTTTGCATCAATAGGGATCAAAGCATCGGGAAGTTTAACCGCAAAATCAACTCTTTTGCCATCTTTAAATGTGTATTGAGTTAATATAGTTTCATCAGGTAAAACTTCTCGTAGTAAGCTTTCAACTAAATTCTCACCTAAAGTGCCTCTTTTCTTGGTGGGGATTAGAATAGTTTGGAAAGTTTTGGTAAGGCTATGAATTTCTTTACTTTCTTTATCTAGGCCTCCCATTTTTTCATATAATTTGGCTAATTGAGAAAAAATGGAATTAAAAGAATTGAGGTAATTACTTTGGGTTTGACTTAAATCTTTAGAAATTTCTTCCTTCAGTAGTTCTAATCTTTTAGATATTTCTTCCTTTTTATTTTTTCGCAAATAAATCAACAAAATAAACAAGATTATAAGAAGAATAAAGAGAAGGCTAAAAAGAAGAATAATTTCCATAAACTTTACCTAAGAAGAGTTAAAGATTTTTTATAAATTTTTGTTGCCGCCGGCATTCTACCTGTTCCCACTGTCTTGCAAGCTAACTCCCCTTTTTCCGGAGGAAGGATTGTATAATTTCTAATCTTTTTTAGAGAAGATAAATTTTTCTGAATTATCGAATTACGCCACATCTGTTCATTCATAGACGGGCAAAGCAAAACCGGTGTATCAGGATTAAGGGCACAAACAACTGTGGTTAATAAATTATCACAAATACCAGAAGCTATTTTCGATAAGGTATTTGCCGAAAGTGGTGCCAGGATTGTTAAATCAGCCCACTTGGATAATTTTATATGTTGGGTACTCTGAACATGATCAGAAAACATATCTAAATAAACCGGATTACCGGTCAATTCTTTAAACAGAAGGGGCCTTATAAATTGACAAGCAGCTTCAGTCATTACCGCCTTCACGGCATAATCATTTTTGACAAACAACCTTATCAGCTGACAAACCTTATAAGCAGCTATCCCCCCACACACCCCAATTAGTATATTTGCTTTTTCTTTTTTCATAACAACCTTATTCTAATACCTCCTATCCCCTCTGTAAACCCTAACCTTACTTACACACCGGGTGTGTCAGTAAAAGCTTATTCTATCCAGAGCTTTTTCAACCTAGATAATTCTTTTTGATAATCAATTTGAGAATTTACAAAATTTTTATAATTTTTAGGGTTCGTATCTAGAGTATCTGAGAAATTACAAATTTTTTCCTTATCTTCTATGTTATTTAAAAATTCCCTATAAGAAGAAAATTTCCAATCCTCCGGTTTATCAGCTAAATAAGCTGTAGTCGGGTTTAAATGTATGTATCTAGTTAAATGGATAAGTTGTTCATCAGTTTCAACAAGGATATTTTTAAAACGAGATTGCCACAAAGGACCTTTTCTTTTGGTTTTATTATTGAAAAATTTGGCATAACTGTTAAGAATTTTTCTCATAAAAGTTGAAATAGCTTGAGATTTTAATCCTTTTAAAACCAAATGAATATGAGTAGGCATAAAACAATAAGAAATTATATTAACTAATTTATCTTTTTCTATCCCCAATAAATTGTAAACTTTATCTTTATTTTTTATCTCAAGAAAAAGTGCAAACTTCCAAGGCGGATTTGCTATATTATAATATTTCACAAGGCTTTTCATTCTAGCATATTCAGAATCGTTTCGAAATATTTTAAAGCCAGCAATACTTTTCGAAAAAATATGATAAACTTTTCCAGTTTCTAGAGATACCTTTCTCGACGGCATAATATGTTTATTCCTTTTTCTTACACACCGGGTGTGTCAGTAAGGTTCCTTGAAGAACTTTATTGATTTTGTTGGCTAAATCGTCTTTTGAGTTAATCCAAGTTGTGTTTTTGTCTGGATCAATTAAAACTGCTCTGTAGCCATTTTTTAATTCTTCCAAGGCATTAGCTACTACATAGTCTGAACCATTTTTTTTCATACTCAAATAGGCCTTTTTAATAATCCCTTCTTTTCTCACTTCTAATTTAAATTGAATTAATATTGATTCTTTAGCTAATTTACGAATTTGTTTAATTATTTTCGGTGCCGGGACTAAAGAAATATTTAAATCTTTTTTACTTGAGGGAATTTTATCCTGTTTTGAAACTCGCGGTAAATAATCACTCACAGCTGCCATATGGATAATTACATCAAATTTCTTATTTTTTAAAATAGTTTCTAATCTCTTTTTAAATTCCTGAAAATAATAAAAAGAAAAAGTTTTTAAGTTATTAATTTTTCCTATTGAGTGAGGATTAATAATTAAAGTAACCTGATGCCCTTTTTTTGTTAATTGCTTTGCTAAATACAGGCCGGTTTTGCCGCTGAAACGATTGGTAAGAATTCTGACCTGATCAATTTTTGCCCAAGTTGAGCCGGCTGTAATTAATATTTTCATATATTTTTCCTTTTATTTTTTTGTAACTTCGATTTCTTTTTTATTTTTAGTTGTATATTCAATTATTTTTTGAGCCATCTTTACAACTTCCACCGGATATTTCCCAATAGCAGTTTCTCCGGAAAAAAGAACAAAATCAGTTCCGTCTAAAATAGCATTAGCCACATCAGAAACTTCAGCTCGGGTAGGCAAAAAATTTTCGGTCATGCTCTCTAACATCTGGGTTGCAACCACAGAAGGTTTATTTAATTTTTTAGTTTTCGCAAGTATCTTCTTCTGCTCAAGCGGTACTTTATAAATCGGCAGGCATATCCCTAAATCGCCCCTGGCAACAATAATCCCATCAGCTTCTTCTATTAATTCATCAATATTTTTCAGTGCTTGCAGGCTTTCAATTTTAGCAAATATCTTCGGTTCTTTTTGGTTTGGCAAAGAAAATATTTTTTGATCTCTGAGAAACTGTTTTAAAATTAAAATATCTTTTCTATTTCTGACAAAAGATTGAGCAATATAATCGATTCGATAACCGCCAACAGACATTAAATCTCTTTTATCTTTGTCAGTTAAAGGTTTGAAATCAAGTTTTGCCCCTACAATGTTTACCCCTTTTCGCTGGAAAACTTCTCCTCCTCTAATAACTTTGGTTTTAATTTTTCTTTTGCCAATACTTTTTATCTTCAGCACAATCCTGCCGTCATCAATGTAGATCGCATTATCTTTTTTTATCCCGGACAATGACCCTCGATAATCAAAAGGGATTTGGTTTTGATCCCCGATAATATCCTCTTGGCTAAGATAAACTATTGAATTTTGTTTTAAGGAGACTTTTTTTTGATTTAATCGCCCAATTCTAATTCGATAACCTTCTAAATCCTGCATTATTTTTATCTTCTTTTTTCTGTTGCAATTGATTTGGGAAATAACTTTTATTTTTTTTAGATGTGACAATCGTGAGCCATGAGAAAAATTAAGACGGGCCAGCTCCATGCCAAATTTCGCCATTTCAGCTATCTTCTCTTTCGCCCGGCTAGCCGGCCCTAAAGTTGCGATTATTTTTGCTTTTTTCATATTTCCATTATCCACATAAATTAGAAAACGGACAATACCGGCACCTTCTTGAATCCGGATTTGCTGCAAAAGGTATATTCACATCAAAAAGCTGATTAAATATAAATTTAAGGGCATTCAGGCAACAGTCAAGAACTTTTTCTCGCTGTTTATAATCAGCATCTGAAATAAAAGGTTTTCTTTCGGCTTTGCGCAGATTATAAACATAAGCATTAATTTCTTTTTCTTTAAACTTATTTTGAATAAAATGATAATAAAGGGGAAGTTGAAATGATTTTATTTTATCCCTGATTTCCTGCCGCGATTGATTCATATTTTGTAAAATCTTTAATTTAGCAGGGATTATGTCACTCCCGCCGGTTTTATAATCAATAATTAAAAGGTGCTTTTCTTTAGATAAATCTATCCTGTCTACGATAAACTTGAATTTTATTAAATGGCCGGCGAGGCTAAATTTATCGGTATATTCTTTCTCTAAAGCCTCAATCTTTAAAATATTTGATGCATTTTCTTTTTCTTGTTCTATAAATTTATTGAGCCGTGCTTTAATAATCTCTTTGAGTAAGAATGAATCTGACTGCATGCGCGGGCTCAATTCTTGTTCATACCTCTGATGAAAAAGATCTTTAAAATAAGCCTCAAATTTTTTATTAAAAATTGGTCTTTTTCCTAAAAATTGGCTGTAAGCTTCAAAAAGAAGCTGATGAATAAAATTTCCAATTTGTGAATCTTTAACTTCTTCTAAAAGATTTTCTTTTTCCTTCAATCCTAATACGTATTTATAATAAAACTGTAAGGGGCAATTCAGATAAGTATTGATTCTTGAAGCTGAATAAGCAGCACTTTGTAAAAATTTTACAATTTGATTGTTTTTTTTAACCGGCATTTTTGTTTTAGGGAAAGAAAGTGAGAAAGAAATTCGCGATATTTGATCTGATTTAATTTTACTTTTGTTTTTTTGATTCTGCCAGATAATATCTTCAACAAACCGGCTTTTTTCTAAAGCTTGGTTTTTAGCCCAAATTAAAAATACATTTTCTCCGGATTCGACAAGACGCATAAAATGATACCTTTGCATTTCTTCTTCTTGTTGTAAAGACGGCAAGCCTAACCCCATCATTATTTCTTTCGGGATAAGTGGTTCTGTGATTTTTAATTTCGGCAATACTCCTTCATTTAAGTCAAGAATTATTACATTTTTAAAACGTAATGCTCTTGTCTCAAGTAAACCTAAAATTTGAGTTCCGGATAAAGGAGAACCGATAAAAGAAATACGGCTTGACTCTAATTGTTGCCGGAAAATATCCCAAATTTGACCTAAACTAAATTTATCTTTTGCAAACGATAAAGAGCTAAACCTTTCTTCTATTTTGTATAATTCATCTAAGGCTTTAGACTCAAAGGGAAACTTATCAAGTAAAGAATGAATTGATAGTGAATCTAGAATTAATTTAATTTTTTTAGAAAAAACTTTAAAGCTGTCAGCTTGATGCCAATTATTAAAAAGTAAATCATGTATTTGTGTAATTATTCTTTTGTAATCTTTCAAATTAATACCATAACCAACTGAGTTAAGTGTTTTTTTATATTCTTTATAAATATCTTTATCTTCTTCAATTGATTTCAGTGAGATGAAAAGATTGCCCTTGAGCGAAGATTTTATAGCTCCTGTCAATGCTTCTTCAATCTTATGGGATAAAATTCTAGTTACTAAAGAATTTTTTGTTATTAATATATTTTTAATTAGAGGGTGTTTTAATACTTTTAAGTAATCTTTAGCATAATAATTATTATTTTTACAACTTTGATGAGCATCAAACAAATAATTAAAAAGTGCAGCCAAAGACGTCATATTTAACGGATAACCCAAAGATAAATTAAAACTTTCAAGTTGGATACCTGCTTCGGACAACAAAGGAATTAAGGTTTCCGGATTGGGAAGCACAATTAAAGTGTTCTTTTTATCTTTTATTTCTTCTAATATTTCTTTAGCCAAACAAACTTGAGATTGAGTATCAAAACCTTGATAAAACTTAATACTATTAACTTTTGATTGCTTCTGAGAAGGCTCTATCGGTTTTTTAAAAATTTTAGAATTATTTTTTAAGATAGGCCATCTTTTTTGAGAACCTTCGAAAATAAAAACGCCTTTATTTAATTGATTTATTTTGCTTATTATTTCTTTTTCAGTTTGATGCAGATAAAAAAGATCTGCAAAAAATATCTTATCAAATTCCTTTAATTTTTCTTTTTTAATTTTTTTAGCTGCTTCCCGATAGATCAATCCCCGCGAATAAATATTATTTTTTTGTAAAACACTATGATACTCTTTTCTGATTAAAACAATATTTTTTAAAATATGATTAATACTGTCCGGTATTTCATATCCAATTGTTGCACTTTTTTCAACATCTAATAAGGAGTTATTGGCAACTTTTTCCAAATCAAGCTGTTCAATAAAAGCAGTTATTTCTTTTGCCCAACTTAAAAAAGCCGAAAAATCTATTTGTTTTTTCCCAAAAATATTGAATTTATCTTTAGAGATTCTATAGATAAGATAATATAATTCTAAATCAGAAATCTTAGCAATAGTTTGATTCTTGGCTATGAGATATTGCATAAATTCATCCATGGAAAAAATAAGAGGGGGGATAAAGCTATTATTAATTTTTTGGGAAAGTTTATCTTTTAAAAATAACGCCGGACGTTTTCCGCCAAATACACAAGCTATCGTTTCTAAAGATTTATTATTTTTATAAAAATCTTTATACAAAGTATCAGCAATCAAATTAATTGAGTCAACTCCGAAGTTATTAGTGATTATATTTTCTTTTTCCATACCATTAAAATAAATATTCTTTTTCTAATTCCGCGAGATAAACGATAACCCCTCGAATTTTTTTTTGCGGATAAATGGCTCGAACAACTTCTTTGTAATCTTTTAATTGCCTGCGATGTTCTATTTTTCGACTCCTGCTTTTTTTATAATCAACAATTGTTATCTTATCTTTAAAAATCATAATTCTATCTATTTTCCTTGTTTCTCCCTTTTTATTTACAAATTCCTTTTCGCAATAAACCCCGGCTTTTAGAGGAAAGAATATCTCCTTTAAATTTTTATTGGTAATTATTTCTTTTATTTTTCTTCTGTATTTTTTAATATCTTCGCTGAAAAAATTATTTTTAATTTTAGCCATTGCTTGGTCAAGATATATATTAATATTCTTTTTAGAACAATCTCCGACAGCAGATAAGGCCTGATGTAAAATTATACCTTCTTTTTTTTCTTCCCTGTTTCTGGCTGACTGGCCGGAAAAAGATTCTTCATTTAAGTAATGAACCCAATTCCTATATTGTGAAGCCTTAATTTTTTTAATGTTTTGCTGTGAGTCCAAGCGGGGATAGCAAACTTTTTTTCCTCTTTTTATGTTTTCTTGATCTACTAAAAAGGAAGCTTGATTCAAAGAATTGCCGCTTTTGCGGGGGATAAAGACATAAAGTTCATATTTGGGCCGAGTTAATGCTACATAAATATTATTAAGTTCATCAATGCAGGCCAGTTTATAATCATTCTGATAAATATTTCTGAGGCGGCTTGAATAACGCGAATATTCTTTTGTAATTCTCAAAAGATGCAGCTTTTGTCTCTTTTTTTCCAAATGAGATTTGGCCCCCATCTTGACAATTTCTGAAGAAATATCAATTTTTAAAAATGGGATGATTACAACCGGAAACTCCAGGCCTTTAGCTTTATGAATAGTTAAAATTTTTAAAGAATTTTTTGCATTTATCTCGACATAAAGTTTATCAGGTTCAGGATTCTGAAGATAAGTTAAAAATCCCCACAAGCCAAGCTTTTCTTCTTGGCTGTCTTTACAAAGTTGAAGAAATTTTTTAAAAAAAGCCTGGGCTTTAGGAAAATTTTTCGGTAAATTAAATTGTTCATAAATAGCAACTATCAACTGGTAGGGGGAAACAAAGCCAACTGTTTTAAAAAAAGAAGCAAATTTGGAATTCCAAACTTGAGGAAATTCATCTATAAACTTACGGTAGGTGCTTATATTTTCTTTTTTCTTATTCTGGTATAAATTGAAAAGGAAATCAGTTATTTTTTCTTTTTTTATCCCTGTTTCTTTGCTAAAAATATCTCCTAGGATAAATGAAGCAAAACTTAAATCATTAATTGGTGAATATAAAAATTGCAGGAGGCTGATTATTTCTTTTATTTGAGGATGCTCCAACACACATAAAGTCTTTTCAGATTCAACCGGAAAGCCCTCTTCTATCAACCATCCGGTTAAAAGTTCTACTTCTCGATTGTCTCTGGTTAATAACGCAATGTCTCCCAAACTAAAACGCTTTTTTAAATCTTTAATTAAATTAACAACTTTATCCCTGACTATTTTGTCCCGTTCTGCCTTGTCGGATTCATTTAATTTTTCAATAAATACAAATCCATCCTTATTGCCTTTTGTATAGGTTTGTTCGCCATTTTTAAAATTATCCCTAATTTCCTGAAGATACTTTCTATTACTAACTTCTTTAGAAATTTTTGATCTTTCCAAGAAACTTTTTAAATTTTGTTGAGAAAAAATAAAATTATTAAACTCAACTATTTCTTTTTGACTGCGCCAATTTTTTTTTAATAATAATGTAGCCGATTGGTAAGGTTCAAGCTTTCTCTTGATTTCATAAAAAAGCTGGCTTTGCCCGCCGCGAAAGCGGTAAATTGCCTGTTTTTTATCACCAACATAAAAAAGCGTCCCTCCCGAAGCTAGGCCTTCAGAGATCATTTCTTCTAAATTATCCCATTGCAGTTGGCTTGTATCTTGAAATTCATCAATCAAATAATGTTGGAATCGCGTGGCCAACCGATAATAAAGTTCGGCTACGGTTATACCTTGCTTACTAAAAAGAAAACGGGCTTGATGATTGAGCTGACTTAAAAATAAAATATCTTCTTTTTCTGCAAAAATTTCAAAAACATCTTCCACTTCATTAAATAATCCGATATAAGAATTATAAGAAGTTTCTGCTTCTGTTTCTATTAAATTTTCTACTTGTTTATGAATTGAATGCCATTTTTTCAAAAAATCTTTATTCGCAAATTTATCTTTATTGAGGGGAGGGCCGGCTTTAGCTAAACTGTTGGGTAAATTAGCTATTTCGAATTGGCAGCCATTTTGCTCAATAAACTTAATAAAAGAGTCTTTACTCCTTTTGTTCAAGCCGGAAGGAAAAACATCAACTAGTTCTTTTATTTTTTTATATAAATACCTTTTTTGATTAAACAATAAATCAGTACTAGTTTTATATTTAGAAAAATCTTTGCCATAACGATTAACCAATTCAAAAAGAGTTATCATTAAATCTAATATTTTATCTTTCGGAAACCAACTGCCCCTGTTTTCAACAAAAAGATAATGGCTTAAAAATTCATTAAAATCCTTTTTTAATTCTTGACTCGATAATGATTTATCAATTAAGGTATCAAGCGCATATAAAAGATATTCTTTATAATTTCTTTTAATCGTAAATGACGCTGAGCGCCCAATATGAAGAGGACAACCCAATAATAAAGAATTGATAAAACTATCTATAGTTTTAATCCCGAAATAACTATAATTGTGAATAATTTTTTCAATTAATAGGTGTGCTTGCTTGCGGGCAAAATTATAATCTACCGTCAAGCTATCTAAAACATCTTTTTTTTGGGATTGATCAGAAAACGAATCTAAAGCAATATTTTTTAAAATCTCTAAAATTCTTTCTTTCATTTCATAAGCAGCTTTATTAGTAAAAGTGATGGCTAAAATTGTTCGCAAGTAATCGGGGGAAGGAGATTGTCTGTTAATCAACAATTGCAAAAAGCGTTTAGCCAAAGCATAAGTCTTCCCCGATCCTGCTGATGCTTCAACTATTGTAATTTGAGGATATTGAATTTGCATAAATTTTTTTTTAACATAACCAAATTAGAAAAATTTGATCAAAATGAAGGAAAATTTTAAAATATAGGAAAATTATAGCGAATTAGGAAGACTTTTCTTTAAGCTTCTTGTAATAATAATGAGCAAACTGAGCTTGATGTTTTTCTTCAATATTTGTAATTTGCCCACCACAAAAATAACCTTGCTTTGAACCAATAAATTCCGACCAAATCACGACCATCTTCATCTTAACCGGTTCATTATTTTCAGAAAGAAAATAATTTATTGCCAGAACTTGCCCTTTTTTCCACTCTACTGATGAAAAAAAACAGATACCCATAAAGGTAAAATCCTTAACTTCTGCTTCATAAATTCTGCCTATTTCATTTATCGGCTTAATTTGCAAAAAATCAGAAGCCTCTAACCTAATTAATTTTCTTTTATTATCCATATTTATAAATTATAGCATATTTAAATATTTTATCTACTTTTAATAGGGTAGCCGGAAATTAAAATGTCTTTGCCTATTTTGTTTATTGTTATGTTATCAATTTCTAAAGCTTCATTTATTTTTCGAAAACCTTCAAATCCTACTGAAGTTAAGGCCTTTTTCCCACCCAAAATTTTTGGGGCCAGAAAAAAATAAGCCTTATCTATCAATTTTTGTTTAAAAAATCTGCCTAAAGTTTCAGAACCACCTTCAACAAACACCGACATAATGCCAAATGAGTATAATTTTTTTAATATTTGTTTTAAAGAGAGTCCTTTTTTGGTCATTTTTAAAGGAATAATTTTAATTTGCTTCGGTAATTTGTTGTTTTTACCTGATTTTTTATCAGTAAAAATTACAGTATTGCCGGGAAAATTTTTAAATAGATAAGAATTCTCCGGTAAATCCAGACTAGAAGAAATTATCACTTTATAGGGAATTTTTTTTAAACCATTAAGTTTCGGATTATCTTTGCGTAAAGTTTCTGCTCCAATTAAAATTGCATCATATTTGTCACGAAGCTTATAAGAAAAATTTCTTGCCTGCTTTGTGGTAATCCATTTTGATTGGCCGGCACTAGTTGCAATTTTTCCATCCAAGCTTTGAGCTGCTTTTGCGGCTACAAAGGGAAGCCTTTGCTTCATATTTTTAAAAAATACTTTATTCAATTCTAAAGCTTCTTCTTTACAAATCCCTAAAGACACTTTTACACTGTGGCTTCTTAACTTTCTAATCGATTTACCGCACACCTGCGGGTTAGGATCTTTGATAGCTATCACCACTCTCTTAATCCCGGCTTTAATTATCCTATCCAGGCAAGGCGGAGTTTTACCATAATGGCAACAGGGTTCAAGGTTTACATACAGAGTTGCACCACAAGCCAAGCTGCCAGCTTTTTCTAATGCATTAATTTCTGCATGAGCCATCCCGTATCTTTGGTGAAACCCTTTAGCTAATATTTTTTGATTCTTAACCACCACCGCCCCGACTAACGGATTAGGTGAAGTTTCCCCTTCGCCTTGCTTGGCTAAATTTATAGCTTTTCTCATAAAATAAATATCTTTTTTTTCCATTTTTATTAAAATTTTTTTATATACCAATTAATTCTTTTTTTCTTTGTTTCATCTTTATAACCCAATCATAAGGAACATCTACAGAGCCAATACCGGAAAACCCCTTGATTTTTTGATGAAAATCAGACCCACCGCTAAATAAAAGTTTATTTTTTAAGGCATATTCAGTATAAGAATATTTTTCTTTACTCCCCATAGTAGGATAAGAAACTTCCAATCCATCGATACCGAGTGATAAAAAATCACCTAACCAATCTTGGCAAATAAGCTTGTGGGGATGAGCTAAAAAGGCTAAACCCTGATGCTGATGAATAAAATCAATGGCTTCTTTAGCACTAAATCTACTGCTGCATAGATAGCCGTCTTTACCGGGGCTAAGATGCCTGCGAAAAGCTTCATGGATAGAATTGACCTGCCTAATTTCCAAAAGATACTTTGCCAAATGAAGGCGAGTTGGAGCAACATCTTTTACTGTTTTCAATAAGCTTTCTTGATCAATGTTTAATCCTTTCAATATTAATCTTTCAACCATTACTTTAAACCTATCTTGTCGAACTTGATAAGCTTCTCTTATTTTTTGTTGAAAAGAATCACTTTTTATATCAATTAAATATCCTAAAATGTGGACTTCGTGATCTTGGTAGGAAGTAGTTAATTCTATTCCTTTTATTAACTCTAAATAATCTAGGTAGGATTTATTTTCAACTTCTTGAATTGCTTTTATGCTATCGTGGTCGGTAATAGAAATACAAGCCACTTTTGCTGCCAAAGCAGCCTCTATTAATTCTTGCGGTGATAAATCCCCGTCTGAATAAGATGTATGGAGATGAAGGTCACATTTTTTTTCTTGGTTCTGCATTAATTCTTTTTTTCCTGAATCATTTTTTCTTTTTTATAAATTTTATCTAAAATACCATTCACGAAACGAGCTGAATCAAGATCTCCATACCGCTTAGCCAATTCAATTGCTTCGTTGATCGAAACCTTCGGAGGGATATCCTCTAAAAAAAATAGTTCATAAACAGATATCCTTAACACATTTCTGTCAACAACAGCCATTCGTTTTATTTTCCAATTTTGTGCATACTTTTTAATTATAGAATCAATTTTTTCTTGATTGAAAATTACCCCTTCAACTAATTGAGACATGAAATCAATTACTATTTGGTCTTTAAAACTTTTGGCTAAATCGCCAAGGAGGGCGTCTTCGGGTTTAATCTTAGATATCTCTATCTGATAGAGAAGGCAAAGAGCTATATCACGTGCTTTTGATCGAGATCTCATGTTTAGAACGAAAATTAAGTAACGACTTTATAGTCCTATGTCCTGTGTCCGAAGCCCTATGTCATTATTTTTAAATTTTAAAATAAGCAATAAAGTTTATTCTTTTGACTTGGGACTATGGACTTTGGACTGTTTTATAATTGACTGTATAAGTTAGCCATTTCCAAAGCAGAAAAAGCTGCCTGAGAGCCTTTATTGCCCTGTTTAGTCCCTGATCTTTCGGTTGCTTGCTCAATGGTATCAGCTGTAATTATCCCAAAAGCTATTGGTATTTTTTTATCTTGAGCTACTTTCGCCACTCCTTTTGCAACCTCAGAAGATATATATTCAAAATGAGGCGTATCGCCTCTAATCACTGCACCTAAAGTTACGACTGCGTCAAACTTGCTTGTCTGTAATTTTGACAAAACTTGAGGGATTTCATAAGCACCCGGTGACCAATAGATAGAGATACTTTTGTCGTCAGTCCCGCACTTTCCTAAAGTATCCAGACAGCCTTCCAGCAACCGCTTACTAATTAATTCATTAAAACGGGAAATTACTATCGCTATCTTTTTCCCTTTACCGTCAAATTTGCCTTTGATTTCTTTCATAAACCCTCCCGATTAAATACGATTATATCACAAGATATGATCTAATTTATCTTTTTTTGTATTGAGGTAACAACTATTGTCTTTACCTGATTTAATTTTAACTGAAACTCTTTCGGTTATCTCTAAGCCATAACCTTCCAGGCCGACTATTTTGCGCGGATTATTGGTTAGCAGCCTTATTTTTTTAATACCCAAATCCGCTAAAATTTGTGCCCCAATCCCATAATCACGGAGGTCAGGCTCAAAACCTAAATCAGTATTTGCCTCCACTGTATCTTTACCTTCTTCTTGCAATTTATAAGCTTTAATTTTATTGGCGAGGCCAATCCCCCTACCTTCTTGACGCATATACAAAAGCACTCCTCCCGATTCTCCAATCATCTTTAAGGCTTTTTGCAATTGAGTTCCGCAATCACACCGCAGTGAGGCCAGCACATCACCCGTTAAACATTCGGAGTGAACTCTAACCAAAACAGGTTTATCTCTTTTTAAATTATTAACTAAAGCCAGATGTTGGCTGTTATCTAAAATTGATTGATATAAACATAAAGAAAAATCACCATAAGCAGTGGGCAATTTAACTTTTTCAACTAAACTAACTAATTTTTCTTTACGCCTGCGATATTCGATTAAAGAAGCAATAGTACAAATTTTTAAATTATGAATTTTAGTAAATTCAACTAAATCGGGGAATCTTGCCATTGAGCCATCTTCTTTGATCACTTCACAAATTACTCCAGCTGGCTTAAGCCCTGATATCTTTGCTAAATCAACGGCCGCCTCAGTGTGGCCGGCCCTTACTAAAACTCCTCCTTCTTCAGCTTCAAGGGGAAAAAGATGGCCGGGCTTCAGAAAAGAATCTCCATTGCTTTTTGGATCAATTAATACTTCAATGGTCCGAGCTCGATCATAAGCAGAAATTCCGGTAGTTACTCCCTTTTTTGCATCAACTGAAATTCGCCAAGCCGTTTTAAATTTATCATCAGAATCTTTATCAGACATCGGATTAAGTTGTAATTGTTCTGTCCTTTTTTTGGTTAAAGGCACACAAACTAATCCTCTTGCCTCTTTAATCATAAAAT
Organism: uncultured Planctomycetia bacterium; assembly: GCA_964605645.1. GTDB lineage: Bacteria > Omnitrophota > Gorgyraeia > Duberdicusellales > 4484-171 > PXAH01. The sequence goes on along the minus strand of CAZSDJ010000002.1, from coordinate 56,224 downwards.
TAATAATTTTAGGAGTTGCAAATTGAGCTGCAATGACAATATCACCCTCATTTTCGCGAGATTCATCATCGACCACAATTACCGGCTTACCTTGCTTAATATCTTCAATAATTTCTTCAATTGTATTGGTCATGAATGGGAATACCTCAATTTACAAAAATAATTATCAAGACGAAAAAAATTAGCGCTTTGTCCACTGAAATCTTTTGCGGGCACCTTTACGGCCGTATTTTTTCCGCTCTTTTGCACGGGGATCACGGGTAAGAAAGTTCTGTTCTTTAAGGATGGTCTTTAATTCCGGCCGCCAAACAAGTAAGCAACGGGCTATCCCTAAAGAGATTGCCCCCGCTTGACCGCTTAGGCCTCCACCGCTTACCTTCGCCTGAATATCTACATTTTTATCTAATTCAGTTGCGAGCAAAGGCTTCTTTGCCTGATTTCTACTGTCAACAGTAGTAAAATAATCATCTATCTTTTTACCATTTACCTTTAGCACTCCTGAGCCTTCCGGCACTAATTTAACCCTTGCCACTGATTCCTTGCGGCGGCCGGTAGCATTATGTATCTTATTATTTTCTGTTTTCATTTCCATCTTAAACATCTACCTCTTTTGGCTGCTGTGCAGCTTGTTTATGATCTTTGCCGGCATAAATCTTTAATGACCTCAGCATATCTTTTCTTAATTTATTTTTCGGAAGCATCCCGCTTACCGCATAAAATAAAGCTTTAGTAGGGCTTTTTTCCAATAACTCTTCTAACCTGATTTCTTTTCGCCCACCCGGATAGCCGGAATATTTATCATATTTTTTATCTGTATCTTTTTTGCCCGTTACTTTTATCCCTTTTGCATTGATAACCACCACTTTATCTCCACAAATAGAATTAGGAGTATAGGTAGCCTTGTGTTTACCCTGCAAAATTCGCGCAATGCGGGTAGCTAAACGGCCCAAAATCCTGCCGCGGCCGTTAATCAAAATCCAATCTTTTTCGTCTTTTTTATAAAATTTAGTCTTTTGCATAGGCAATTTTTATACCATATTATAGAGTCTTGTCAACAATTAATCTTAAAAAACTAGCAAATCTCGCGATCATAAATCTCTTTTAATTGATTCTGCAGTTTAGGCAAAGAACTTTCGATAATACTCCAAACAATATCTATATTCACACCAAAATAATGATGAATAAGCTTGTCTCTAACTTTAGCTAAATCACTCCAAGTAACTTCGGAATATTTTTGAGAAAAAACAGAAGAAATATTTTTAGATGCTTCGCCAATTATTTCAAGGTTGCGTACTACAGCATCCTGAGTCTTTTCATCATCTAAAAATTGATCATAATTCAAATTATCACAGTAAGAAAATATCCTTTTTAATGCTTCCAAGATGTCTGCTATATAATCAAGATCATTTCTTTTAGACATAGTGCAAACTATTCTTTATATCTTCAGCCACTCTAGAAAGCCGTATCCCTTTAAGGCCGCCCGGTGTCAAAATATCAACCTTTTTACCTATTTTTTTTTCAAGATACTCGCTCAGTTCTATAAATTTTAATCCGGGTGATTTATCAAATTCAACCAATAAATCAACATCACTATTTTCCCGCGGAGAACCCTCTGCAAAAGAACCAAAAACTGCAATGCGGCTTACACCAAAATAATTGCGTAAATAAGGCAATTGATTTTTTAAAATTGAAAATATTTCTTTTCTAGTCAACATAATTATATTCGAATAATTATAGCATAAAAAGATTCTAAAAAACACCTTTTTTGCAACTGAGCACTATCAAGGTGAATTGTAACTCATATTGCAACAACTTGTCTCAGTGTCATTGGGAGTCTTTGACAACTGTATATTTTAGCGGTTCTGTTGTCAAAGGCGAAACAATCTTTACTCTATTTATGAGAGATTGCTTCGTCGCTTACGCTCCTCGCAATAACAGGTAAAAAACTACTTTTTAGAATTGTCGCACTTGTAATTACAATCTTCTTAAACCTAAATAGCTAAAGCAGCTGCGAGACTGAATCTTTTCTCATAAAGAGCTTTTCCCACGATTACTCCTTTTGCGGTAGGAGCTGCTGTTTTTAAGCTTTTTATATCTTCTAGGCAAGAAATACCTCCGGAAAAAATTAAATTAAATTGATTATCTTTAAAAAATTGTTTTATTTTCGAAAAATTTAAGCCTTGCAAGGTGCCATCACGAGAGATATCGGTATAAATTACCCACTCAACTCTCTGCTTTTTTAGATAATTTAGATATTGGGATATTGATAAATCACTATTTTTCTGCCAACCGTCTACTGCGACTTTGTCATCTTTTTCATCCACTGCCACTGCTATTTTATCACCGGCAATAGCTAAAGCTTGTTTTAAAAAATCTAATTCTGTTGCCTTAGTGCCTAATATTATCCTATCTGTCCCCAGAGACACTAATTTTTCTATTTCTTCAAGACTGCGAATACCGCCGCCTACCTCCACTGAGATATTTACTTCTCTTATAATCCTTTCGATTATATCTTTGTTGTCACCTTCAGAAAAAGCAGCAGATAAATCTACTAAATGCAGCCACTTAGCTCCTTGGCTTTGCCATTTTTTTGCCACCTCAACCGGGTTATCACTATAAACCTTACAATCGGACTTCTCTCCCTTAATCAATCTTACAACTTTTTTCTGATATAAATCAATAGCAGGAATTATTATCATTTTTCTAAATTATTAAGAAATTATCTAAAACTTTTAAGCCTTTCTTTTGGCTTTTTTCCGGATGAAATTGAATAGCCCAAATATTTTTTTTATGTATAGCACAACTAAAATTTTCACCATAATCAACGGTTGCTAAGGTAACATCTTCATGGGGCTTACAAAAATAAGAGTGGGCAAAATAAAAATAACTGCCGTCTTCAATCCCCTCAAACAACCCCTTTTCTTGACTTAGCTTGTCCGCCATAGTCTTGGCGGAGGCGGAGACTTTGGACTTAGGACTTTGGACTTTATTTATCTGATTCCACCCCATATGAGGCACAATTAAATTTTTAGAATTAAACTTTAAAACTTCTCCTTTTATCAGGCCAAGGCCGTTTACCCCTTCTGCTTCGCTGCTTTTTTCAAATAGCAATTGCATCCCTAAACAAATTCCTAAAAAAGGTATACCTTGGTTAATTCTTTTCTTTAAAATTTCAACAAGCCCTCTTTTTTTTAATTCAGTTATTGCTTTTCCAAAATGGCCCACACCGGGAAAAATAATCTTTTCAGCCGCGAGTAAGTCTTTAGGTGAGCTGGTAATAATTACTTTTTTGTCTAAAAAAAGAACCGCGTTTTTTACACTCTCTAAATTACCCATCCCATAGTCAACTATTACTGTCATAATATTTTAGTCCAAGGTCCTACGTCTTAAGTCCAACGTCATAATTTTTATAATTTATTAAATCTTTCTTAATTATTTTTTCGACACAGGACATAGGACTCTGGACTTAGGACTTTTCAATCAATAATTCCCTTGGTTGAAGGAACACCGCGACGGCGAGGATCAATTTGACTGGCTTGATCTAGGGCCTTACCCAAAGCTTTAAATAAAGCTTCCAATAGATGGTGCAGATCTCCTTCTCCAGATTTAATTATATAAACCACACTTAAACCCGAGTGCTGAATAAATGCTTCTAAAAATTCCTCAGCATCCTTAAAACGAAAGTTTGTGTCATCAAAAGTATCTCCGGACAAGGTAGCTTCAACGATTGCTTTATTGTCATCACTTACTTTTTTCTGTAAAGAAGGCCTGCCGCTGATATCAATGTTTGCTTCAACCACTACCTTATCCATAGTAGCGGAAAAAGTACCGTATCTATTTATGCCTTTTTTTTCTGCCAATGATTCTTTCAGGGCTTTTCCCAAAGCAATCCCGATATCTTCTATGATATGATGTTGGAGATCACCTTTCGCTTTCAACTCTAAATCAAACAAGCCATGGAAAACAAATAAAGTAAGTAGATGATTAAGCGGTTCAAAACCGGTATTTATTTTAGTTTTACCTGAGCCATCCAGGTTAAAACAGCCTTCAATATCTACTTCGTTAGTTTTTCTCATTAATTTTGATTCTCTTTTTTTATTGAACATCACTCTTCTCCTTGCTTAATTTTCTATCCGTTTTCTCACACTTTCTATGTGTTTTTTCATCCCTTCTAAATTCGCAATTTTTTCTAAAGTATCAAACTCTTCTAATACAGCTTTTTTAGTATAACGAATAATATGGCTTTCTTTTAAGAAATCTTTTACCGAAAGTGTAGAAAAGAAACGGCTGCTGCCTCCGGTGGGGAGAACATGGGACGGCCCGGCAGTATAATCTCCTAAAGCAACGGGACTATAATCTCCTAAGAATATTGCTCCGGCATTTCTTATCTTACTAACTAAAGCATGTGGTTTTTTAGTTAAAATTGCTAAATGTTCCGGTGCAATTTGGTTGACTACTTCGACTGCCTTATCCAAATTCCTTACCCTTAAAGCATAACCGGTAACTTTACTTTGCCGCAGGGCCCTAATAATTCGCTTTGAATTAGTAACCACAATCCCTAACCCTTTATAATGTTCTATCTGAGCGTCCAGATCAGCAATAATGTAGTCAACGTTTGAATTACTGGATGCTACCACCACAACCTCGGAAGGCCCGGCTAACATATCAATATCAGCTTGCCCAAAAACTTGCCTTTTTGCCTCGGTAACATATTCATTACCGGGACCGACAATTTTATCAACTTTTTCAATAGTTTCTGTGCCATAAGCTAAAGCAGCAATAGCTTGCGCGCCGCCGGCTCGATATATTTTTTTAATTTTCAATAAAGATGCAATAGCTAAAATAAAAGGATTAATTCTGCCTTCTTTATTCGGCGGTGAAACTAATACGACTTCATCAACTCCTGCTACCAACGCCGGGATCACAGACATATACACAGAAGACACGAGCGGAGCTGTACCAGCCGGGACATAAACCCCAACTTTAGCCAAAGGAACATAACGGCTAATAAGTTTTTTGCCATTAGGGTCTTTTGTTCTTCTGGCTTTGGGGATTTGTTTTTTATAAAATTTAGTAATATTTTCAATAGCTATTTTAAAGCTGGAAATAAGTGCTGAATTTAAATCTCCAAAAGCCGCACTTACTTCTGATTCGCTAATTTGAATAGCTTTTAAAGGAATTTTCACTTTATCAAATTTTTTAGTATAATCGACTAAGGCCTTATCCCCTTCTTGTTTAACTTTTGCAATAATTTTAGCAACCTTTAGGTTAACACTATCTTTGCGCACTCTTCTTTTATCAATTACTTTTTTTAAGCTTTCTATGTTTCTAACTACTCTCATTTTTTAAATACCTCACAATACATTTTTTAACCTTCTGATCCAAGTTGTTACCTTTGCCGCTTACAACCCCCTGCACTAAACTATCGGTGCCGCCGCCTTTTATGGGCAGCTCCTCTTTAAATTGATTGATAAAACTCCGGCAACTTATTCCTTTCTTATTGAGTTGTTTTGAGCAAGAACAAAAAAACCTTATTTTATCATTCTGCCGGCCAATTACAAAAATAAAAAATAATTTTATTTGTTTTTTGGTTATATCCAATAAATCAAAAAAATTATTGTATTCTAGGTTAAAATTATCTTTTTTTGTAAAATCATAGACTACCAAATCGATACCCTTAATTTTTTCAGCAGAATCTTTAATTAATTTTTTAGAAATATCTAAAATTTTTTCTTTAGCAATTTTACCAATCTCACTCTTGCAATCTTTGTAACTATTTATTGTTTTTATAATAGTTTGTTTGATACTGGCAGGATTGCATTTAAGCAGCTGGGCTAAATCGATAATTTCTTTTTCATTCTGCTTAAAAAGCCGATAGAATTTATTTCCGGTTATCGCTTCAATTCTTCTTATCCCACTGCTTACTGAACTTTCTGAAACTATTGCAAAACCCCCTACTTCTGAAGTATTTTCTAAATGAGTACCTCCACACAATTCTTTACTATAGTTAGCTACAGAAACCATTCTAACTTTATCTTTATACTTTTCTTTAAAAAATGCCAGTGCTCCTTCTTTTTTAGCCTGCTCTAAAGATTTTTCTTCTTTATTAATCTTATTTGCTGCAAAAATATAAGTATTTACTAACTCTTCTGTAGTTTCTATTTCTTTTTTAGTTAACGCTTTAAAATGAGTAAAATCAAAGCGTAATCTATCTACATCAACTAAAGAACCCTGTTGGCTTACATGATCTCCCAAGCAATGTTTTAAAGCTGCTTGAAGAAGGTGCGTTGCAGTATGAGCCCTTTTTAAGGCTTGCCTTCTTTTTTGGTCAACTATTAATTCTGCATCTTCTTTTTTAATTATACCTTCAATAACTTTTCCCCGGTGAACAAAAATATCTCCATCACCTATTTTATACACATTCTCTACAAAAAATACTCCTTGATTAGTTTTGATCCGGCCGCAATCAGAAAGTTGCCCGCCGGATTCCGGATAAAAAGAAGTTTTGTCTAAAATAATTACTCCGGTTTCTCCTTCTTGAAGTTGCTGTTTTTGCTTGTGCCAATTAACTTTCATTTTGTCTATGGGCAAAATATGACTAATTCGAGCATTAGTTTTTATTTTTTGATAACCAACAAAAATTGTAGGCTCGCTGCCGCCAAACAGAGAGGAATTCTTTGTAAATATATCTTTTAAAAACTTACTGCCGGCCCGAGAACGTTCTTTTTGTTTTGCCAATAGCTTTTTTGCTCCTTGCTTGTCAACATTAATATTATTTTCTTTTGCCATAGTTTCACTTAACTCAAAAGGAAAACCGTAAGTATCGTAAAGGCGAAACAATTTTGTTGCCGGCAAAATTTTTTTATTTTTATTTTTTAATTCTTTTAAATATTCAAAAAATTTATTTTTCCCTTCTTCTAAGGAGAGAATAAACTTTTCTTCTTCCGCTTTTATAACCTTTTTTATTACTTTTTCTTTTTTTGCCAAGTAAGGATAAGGTTCCTGCATCGTTTTAATAAATATAGGTAATAATTTATAAACAAATGATTCTTTATAACCACAAAGATTAGCAGCCCACAAAGATTTTCGCAATAATTTACGGATAACATAGCCTCGTTCTTCATTAGAAGGGTACACCCCATCCGCTATTGAAAACACAACTGCACGGGAATGATCAACAATGGAATTGATTAAATAATTTTTATCAAAATTTTTATCTAATTTTAATATTTCTTTTACTTTGCTAACCGCCGGAGCTAAAATATCAATTTCAAAATTAGAATCTTTATTTTGTAAAACAGAAGCCATCCTTTCCAGCCCCATCCCGGTATCAATATTTTTTTGAGGTAATGGCTTTAGGTTTTTGTCGGCTTGCCGGTTGAATTGAGTAAAAACAAGATTCCAAATTTCTACAAAACGATTACAATCACAGGTTGGATTGCAAGATTTTTTTTTGCACCCAATATTGTTGCCTCGATCAAAAAAAATTTCAGAACAAGGGCCGCAGGGGCCGCAGGGCCCCTCCTCAATAACATTAGCCGGCCAAAAATTCTCATCTTGGCCTAATTTTAATATTTTTTTGGTGGAAACTCCTATTTCATCCTTCCAAATTGAAAAAGCTTCTTTATCTTTTTTATAAACTGAGACCCAAAGATCTTTTTTATCAATTTTTAAAGTTTGAGTCAGGAATTCCCAAGCTAAACTTATTGCTTTCTTTTTAAAATAATCCCCAAAAGAAAAATTACCTAACATTTCAAAAAAAGTATGATGATAAGGAGTTTGCCCTACTCTTTCAATATCGCCGGTACGCAAGCACCTTTGACAAGATACAGCTGTATTTACTTTTTTATTTTGGCCAAGAAAATAAGGTTTAAATTGATTCATGCCCGCTGAAGTAAAAAGAACTGAAGGATCATCAGGAACTAAGCTATCAGAAGGAAAAAGCCGGTGGCCTTTTTCTTTAAAGAAGTTTATGTATTTTTTTCGGAGTTGGTTAGTTTTCATTTTTTTTATTTGCTAAATGAGTAAATATATCTCGATAGTAAAAACCCTTATTTGCTAAAAACTTTATTATTTTTTTTTGTTTTTTGTTTTTATCTAAATTTGGCTGGTTTTTATTTAAAGAATATTTTTTTTGATCTATAAGATTTTTTATTAATTTATTACTTTTTGCTTCTATTTTTCTTACGGCTTTTTCCCGTAATTTTTCAGATATTCCAATTTTTTTCAAATTAACGTTAACCCTTACCGGCCCCCAACCCTTTTCTAGAGAACTGCTTATATAAGATTTTATAAAATCTTGGTCATTTATGTAATTATAATTTTTTAAAACTTCAACTACATCCTTGATAATTGCCCAGGGATATTTTTTATTTTTAAGACGTTTATAAATCTCAACTTCAGTTCTTGGCCGATAACGGAGAAGAAGAAAAGAATAACTTAAGGCCTTACTGAAATTTTTCAATTTATCATTCTTTTAAAACTATATAGCCTCGATTTGTCTTCAGCAAGCAGCTTCCTCTTACTGTTGATGTAATTTTTTTAAAATCTTCAACATTTTTTATTTCTTTATTCTCAATTTCTTTGATCAGGTCCCCTTCCTGCAACCCGCTATCTTCTGCTCTTGAACCGTTTTCGATACCTATTACGACCACCGCCTCTTTGTCTTTAATTTGCAAGTGTTGACTAACGACAGGAGTAATATTTTTAACCGACATCCCCCGGAAACTAGCTTCTCCTCCTCCAGACGGCCTTCCTAAGCTTGCTGCATCTTCGGGCCTTTTACCAATTATGATATGGACATCTTTCATTTTACCATTTCGTAAAAATGACAAGTTGGCTTTTTTCCCAACTTCTGTTTCGGTAACCATCCGCACTAAATCCCGCGTTGCTTTTACCGGACTGTTGTCGTAAGCTAGAATTAAATCACCTTCCCGGAGGCCTGTTTTTTCGGCCGGCGAATTTTTATAAACTTTAACTATGATTACCCCTTCTTTTTTCTCGATATTAAAATAATTTCGGAGATCTTTGTTTAAATCTTGGATACTTACCCCTAACCAACCATAGGTTACCTCTTGGCCTTTAATCAACTTTTCCATTATCTTTTTAGCCCTATCAATGGGGATTGCAAATCCAAGCCCTTGGCTGCCGCCGGTACGGATAAGGATAGCTACGTTGATACCAATCACTTCTCCGCTTAAATTAACAAGAGGGCCGCCGCTATTGCCGGGATTAATCGCGGCATCGGTTTGAATTAAGTCGTCATAGCCGCTGCTTCTTCTTCCTAAAGCCGGTAAGTATCTTTTGACTGCACTAACTACCCCTACGGTAACTGTCGGTTCCGGATTTTCAATTGCAAACCCAAAGGGATTTCCGACTGCAACCACCCAGCTGCCTATTTTCAATTGAGATGAATTGCCAAAACGGGGGACAGGCAAGCCTTTAGTTTTTATTTTTATTACCGCTAAATCACTTTTTGGATCAGATCCGGTTACCTCTGCATCAAATTCTCTGCCGTCTGACAACTTTACTTTAATGTCAGTTGCTCTTGAAACAACATGCTGATTAGTTAAGATATACCCATCCTCTTTAATTACCAAGCCGCTGCCCAACCCCATTCGTTTGTATTCTCGCTCCGGCTGCGTTTGAAAAAAATCTTCAAAGAATCTCTGAAAAAGATCATTACTTTCACCTTCAAAAGGAGATCCAAAATAAAATTGGCCGCCGATTTTTTCTTTGACTACCGTACTTATCGATACTACTGACTTACCGATACTTTCTGCGACTTCAATAGTCGCTTTTTCTAGATCAGAAACTTTAGCCGCAAAACCGGCCGGTATAAAACAAAGTACTAAAATTAAAGTTATTATTACTTTTTTCATTTAGGCCTCCTTTTCTTCTTTCCCGGCTGTGGCCACTTTAGTTAATTCTTGTTCTAATTTTTCTTTTAACTGTTTGTCTTCTTTTAGAGTTTTGCGTAATTTTTCTTTACCTTGGGCAATATTTTTATCGCCCCAGGAAAACCAGCTTCCCGATTGCGTTAATATCCCTTTTTCCATCGCCGCATCAATTAATGCACCCGTTTTAGAAACCCCTTCATCAAACATGATTTCAAACATTGCTTCTCGAAACGGCGGTGCGACTTTATTTTTTACAATTTTTGCCCTAACCCTCATCCCGACAACTCCTTCGCTGGTCGTCAGGGTTGCTCTTTTTCGAAGATCAATCCTGACTGATGAATAAAATTTTAATGCTCTTCCTCCGGGTGTAACTTCCGGCGAACCAAACATTACACCAATCTTTTCTCTAATTTGGTTGATGAAAACAACACAAGTTTTGGACTTACTTACAACTGCAGTTAGTTTGCGCATAGCTTGACTCATTAATCTAGCTTGTAAGGCAATTTGAGAATCCCCCATTTGCCCTTCAATCTCAGCTTTCGGCACAAGTGCTGCTACTGAATCAATTACAATCATATCCACTGCATTTGAACGCACTAAAGCTTCCACTATATCTAAAGCTTGTTCACCGGTATCCGGCTGCGAAATTAAAAGATCCTCTAAATTTAATCCAATTAATTTTGCGTATTTCGGGTCAAAGCTATGTTCAGCATCGATAAAAGCAGCAACCCCCTCGTTAGTTTGGGCTTGCGCAATAATACTTAAAGTAAGTGTGGTTTTGCCGGAGCCTTCCGGCCCGTAAATCTCCATCGCTCTGCCTCGCGGCAAGCCTCCTGCACCCAATGCTTCATCTAAAGAGTATATCCCCGTAGGTATCACCGCTACATCTAAACTGCGCCCCTCTCCCATCCTCATAATCGCCCCCTTGCCAAATTGTTTCTCAATTTGTGAAAGAGCAAGATTAAGTGCTTTCTTTTTACTGTCTTGATTATTGGTTTTTTTCTGGCTCATAGTTACCTCCATTCATAAGTTTGAGTTTCATTTGAATTATACTCTTCTAAAATAAGAGTGTCAAATTCCACAAGATTAAAATTTATTTTCTTTTCCTTTTAATATTCGCCTTAGATTACTTTTATGCCTGATTACAATAAATAAAAAAAGCAAAACAGCTAGAATTTTTACCTGAATTATCTCAGCTAATAATAAAGATAAAATTAAAAAAGAAAAACTAGCTAAAAGAGATGCAGCCGAAACAATTCGCAACAATAAAAATGCAATAATCCAAACTAACAAAGCAGCCGGTATAATCATTTTTAAAGAAGAAAAAGAAAAAGATAATGCAAATAAAACCCCTAAACTGGTAGCCACTCCTTTTCCGCCTTTAAATTGTAAAAAAGGAGTCCAATTGTGGCCGAGAATTGCCAATACACCAATTAAAATTAAAAAATACAGCCCAAAACTGCCTAATTGATAAGTTAAAAAAAGAACAATAAAACCTTTTAAAAAATCTAAGACAAAAACTAAAATCCCCCAGCCTTCGCCTACTACTCGAAAAACATTAGTTGCACCCACATTACCTGAACCATATTTTCGAATATCAACCCCTTTTACAAAGTATGAGACTAAATAACCGAAAGGGATAGCCCCCAATAAAAAACTAGCTATGGGAAGAATTAGCTTTAGCATTTAATGCCTTTATACCTCTTAAAAAATAATCTAATCCCGAAATTAAAGTAAAACCCGCCGCTACCAGTGAAATATAAAAATAATAAGGTATTTGCAATAAAATCCAAAGAATTGTAATCATTTGAGAAAAAGTAGTGATTTTACCCCAAGATGAGGGAGAAATTTTTACCTCAATATTAAGCATTTTTAAAATCCCAAAACCAAAGGAAATAATCAAATCTCTGCTTACTACAATCAAAACTAACCATAGATACATGGAGTATTGATTAAGCAATAATAACGTTATAAAAGCAGTTAAGAGAAGGAGCTTATCTGCTAAAGGATCAATAATTTGCCCTAGTTCTGATTTTTCTTTTTTTATCCTAGCCACCATCCCATCAAAAAAATCTGTTAAAATTGCTAAGATAAAAACTGCAACTGCAAAATATCTCAGCTGAGGATGGTTGCCGGAATAAATAAGCAATGATACAAAAACCGGGATAAGAATTATCCTAATCGAACTAATCTTATCGGCAAAACTCATTTTTACACCTCATAGGTTAAAAGTTACTCCTTAATTTTATCTAAATTTGCCCCATCATAAGGACATTTTTCTACATTGCCCGGATATCTTCTCATACAAACCGGACACTGCATAATAAAATTATTTTCTTCGAAATAAATATCCATCCATTTTTCTTGGCCAATTTCTAACTTTTCTTCCGGCTGTCCTTCAACTTCTTCAACTTTCTTAAAAGCATCCTCTTGATAAATATATTCCTGAGTTCTAATGCAACCAATTAAAAACAAACCTATTATAAAAAGTAAACTAATCTCTTTTATTGACTTTGGACTTTGGACTTTGGACTTTGGACTTTTAATCATTCAATCATCCCGATTCTTTTTGGCGGCCACCAAATAAAAAGTGCTTCCCCAATAATTTGTTCTTGATCTACAAACCCCCAATAGCGGCTATCCTTGGAACTAATGCTATTATCGCCTAAACAAAAATATTTATCTTGGGGAACAATTACTTTTTTTTCTAAATCTCCGTATTTGCCTTGATTATAATAAAAAAACGCAGCAATCTCCGGCATTAAAATTTCTTGATCATTAATCCTGATATTTCCTTTTTTTATCTGCACCATCTCTCCCGGTAAGCCAATAACTCTTTTTATATAAGGTTTCCGCCTGTACCATGGCTGATTGACTTCATCCGGCGGAACAAAAACAATTACATCTCCTCTCTTAACCTTACTAAATCCGGGCAAGCGCAATAAACTAAACGGGAGCTTTGGCCCATAACTTAATTTACTGACAAAAATTTTATCTCCCGGCATCAAAGTGGGAACCATTGAAGTAGTAGGGATTTTATACATTTGAAAGAAAAACATTTTTAAAATTATTACCAAAATCGCTGCAACAACTATTGATTCAATCCACTCTCTTAATGCACCTTTTTTCATTTTTTCTCCTACATTTTTAAAACTTCGAGAAATGCTTCCCTTGGTACAGAAACATTGCCTAATTGTTTCATTTTCTTTTTACCTTGTTTCTGCTTTTCCCAAAGTTTTCTTTTTCGAGTTACATCGCCTCCGTAGCACTTGGCAGTAACATTCTTTTTCATAGCCCGAACTTTAGTGGATGCAATAATTTTTGAACCAATTGCAGCCTGAACTTTAACTTCATACATCTGACGCGGTATCAATTCTTTTAACCTTTCCGCAACTGCTCTACCTTTGCTTTCGGCTTTGCTACTATGTACTAAAAGTGAAAAAGCATCCACTTTCTTTTGATTAAACAAAATATCTAATTGGACAATATCTGTTTTTTTGTACCCTATAAACTGGTAATCAAAGGAACCGTAGCCGCGAGTAACAGATTTTATTTTATCATAAAAATCAATAACTATCTCCGATAATGGTATTTCAAATACAATATTCAACCGGTCTTTTCCTAAATAATCCATTTTTACAAAATTCCCTCTTTTTGATTTAGCCAAATCACAGACGGGATCAATAAAATCAACCGGCGCCATAATCGCCGCAGAAACATACGGTTCATAAGCTTCTTCAACTTCTTGTTGATCCGGGAATTGATGGGCACTTTCGATTTCTTCGGTTTTGGTTTCTCCTTTTCGTTTTATTTTATACTTAACACTGGGTGATGTGACTATTAAATCCAGATTATATTCTCTTTCCAATCTTTCTTGAACTATATCCATGTGGAGAAGGCCTAAAAAACCACAGCGAAAACCATAGCCTAAACTCCCTAAACTATCCGGCTCATAACTAAAAGAAGAGTCGGAAAGGTTTAATTTTTCAATTGCTTTCCGCAAACCCTCATAATCTTGTGAAGAAGAAGGAAAAATCCCTGCAAAAACCATAGGTGACATTTTTTTATACCCTTCAAAAGGAGTAGCAGCCGGCTTAGCACTCAATGTTATGGTGTCTCCTACATCAATTTCATTAGGATTTTTTATATTACAACAAACATAACCAACTTGGCCGCAAGCCAGACTTTCTTTTTTTAGCGGTTCCGGACAGAATATCCCCATTTCTTCCACCCGGTACTCTTTGTTTTGGTACATCAATAAAATTTTATCTCCTAATTTAATTTTACCGTCAAAAACACGTACAAAAAGTATAACTCCTTTGTATAGGTCGTAGGCAGAATCAAAAAGCACGGCTTTAACCGGATCACTAATGTTTCCAGAGGGAGATGGAACCTCTTCAATTATTTTATTTAACAAATGTTTCACCCCGGTTCCATCTTTGGCAGATACTGCTAAAATCTCTTCTCGCCTAAAACCAAAAATATCAAATAGTTGCCGATAAATTTTTTCAGGATCTGCTCCCGGTAAATCAATTTTATTCAGAACCGGTATGATTTTTAAATTACTTTCTAAAGCAAGATGAAAATTAGCTACTGTTTGAGCTTCAATCCCTTGAGCCGCATCAACCAAAAGAATCGCTCCTTCACAGCCTTTAAGAGATTTTGCTACCTCATAACTAAAATCAACATGGCCGGGGGTATCAATCAAATTTAAAATGTAACTGATCCCGCCCGCTGAGTAAATCAATCGCACTGCTTTTGCTTTGATGGTTATCCCTCTTTCCCTTTCCAGTTCCATGCTATCTAACATTTGCTGAGCAATTTTACCTTTTCCGATAGTACCGGCTATTTCTAAAAATCGATCAGCCAAAGTAGATTTGCCATGATCAATATGAGCAATAATACAAAAATTTCTAATTTTATTTATTTGATTCATCTTTTTTACTTATTTATCAGCAATTGGCAAGTTCAATTACTTTTGAAATCTCTGGCTAACTATCCCGTATAACTTTTCAATAACTTCTGGAATTAATAACTTTGTAGTATCAATATAACGAGTTTCTTTGGTTAATTGAAGAGATCCTACTTTGCGGTTTTTATCTGCATTGTCTCTTTTTATCAGATCGGCTTCAACCTCTTCTGAATTTACAGCCTCTCCTTCTTCCAACAATTGATGGATTCTTCTTTTAGCCCGGATCTTTTGATCAGCGTCCAGATAAAATTTAAATTCTGCATCGGGAAAAACTACAGTTGTAATATCCCTGCCTTCTATCACACAATCTTTATCGGAAGCTTCTCGCCTTTGCAGTGAGCTCATCACTTTCCGCACTTTCTCAAAACTAACTATTTTTGAAATATTTTTATCAATTCTTGATTTACGAATTTCCTTACTGATATCATTGTCGTACAGATATATTTTATTGTCTTCTATCTTTAAATTGAGATTGGCTGCCAAATCAGCTAATTTTTCTTCAACTTCCAGGTTGATATTTTTTTCCAAAGCAGAATAAGTTAAAGCCCGGTAAGTTGCCCCCGTATCGAGGAAAGCAAAACCTAATCTTTTAGCTAACCTTCTTGCTACAGTAGTTTTACCTGAACCTGCCGGCCCATCTATTGCTACAATCATAAAACTTTAGTTCTTTTTCTGTTTGCTTTCTTTATTAATATTTTTATTTTTTTCCGGTCTTCTGTTTTAATTGCTTTAGTAAATTTACCTATTTCTTTTTTTGTTTTATTTATACTTTTTAATATTTCTTTTTTGTTGGTTAAAAAAATATCGGTCCAAAGGCTATCGGAAGAAGAACCGATTCTGGTAAAATCACGAAAACCTGACGAACTGAAATTTAAATAATTATTCGGTACTGTATTCAGCAAAGAAAAACAAATAAGATGAGGTAGGTGCGAAAGAAAACAAGTAATTTTATCATGAGCTTTTGAGTTTACTTGAATAACAATAGCACCAATTTTTTTCCAAATTTTGGAAACTACCGGTGTTGCTTTATTTTTTGAAGTTATAAAGCATATTGAATCTTGGTAAAGATCCCCTCTGGCTCTGGCAACTCCTTTTTTTTCTGAACCGCAAAAAGGATGGCAACCCACAAAATAAACTCCTTTAGAAAGATTGCTTTTAGCTATTTTTTCTATTTCTTTTTTACTGCTTCCTAAATCAAAAACAATTGCTCCTTTTTTAAGGTGAGGAGCTAATTTCTTTAAAAGATCAATAATTATCCCCACCGGAGTAGCTAAAATTAGAATATCCGCTTCTTGAGCAATTTTTTTATCAGACCTTTCAATCCTATCTAAGACCTTTGCTTTTCTAAGGCGCCTAAATGTTTTATCGCTTCTGGCATGGCCTATAATCTCAAAATTATTGAAACTTTTCTTAAGAGCCAAGGCTAAAGAGCCCCCCATTAAACCAACTCCGATAACCCCAACTTTTTTAACTTGCTTCAACTCCATATCATTTCTAATATTGACTTTGGACATAGGACTTTGGACTATGGACTAATTTATAACTCTCTTCCCACAGCTTCAGCGACTTTTCTTACTTCCTTAACTAAAACATTAAAATTTTCCGGCAACAATTGCTGAGGGCCATCGCTTAAAGCTTCCTTAGGATTAGGGTGAACCTCAACTAAAAGGCCATCGGCACCGGCTGCCACCGCAGCTTTACTTAAAGGATTGACCAAACCCCACTTGCCGGCAGCATGAGAAGGATCGACAATTACCGGAAGGTGTGAAAGCATCTTGATAACCGGGACAGCACTTATATCTAAAGTGTTGCGGGTAAATTCACTAAAAGTTCTAACACCCCTTTCACATAAAATTACGTTAAAATTACCCTCGGATAAAATATATTCTGCACTCATCAAAAGTTCTTTGACGGTAGCCGACAATCCTCTTTTTAAGATAATTGGTTTTTTAGTTTGGCCGACTTCTTTCAAAAGATTAAAATTCTGCATATTTCTTGCACCAATCTGCAATACATCAGCATAACGAGCCACTAATTCAACATCTCTGGTATCCATAACTTCAGTTACAGTAGGCATATCAAACTGTTCTGATACCCCTTGCAAAATTTTCAAACCCTCTTCTCCCAGTCCTTGAAAACTATAGGGAGAAGTTCTCGGTTTAAAAGCTCCGCCCCGAACCAAAGATCCACCCATCATTTTTATACTTTTTGCCACCGCCTCCAGTGATTCTTTTGTCTCAATTGAACAAGGGCCGGCAACAATATTTATTTTTTTTGCGCCAAATTCAACTGAATCTTTAATTTTAATCACACTATTTTGCTGTTTAAATTCCCGAGAAACTAATTTGTAAGGTGCCAATACCGGCATAACTTTATCAACACCGGGATAAGCTTCTAGTGGCTGAAGCCGGATAACATCTTCCGGGCCGATCACCCCTACAATTGTTCGTTCTTGTCCTTTAGATACCATCGGTTTCAAACCTAAACTCTTCACTTTTTTAAGTAAATTATCAATATCTTTCTGCTCTGTGCCTTTTTTTAAAACAATAATCATCTCTTTTTCCTCCCCGCATAATTTTTAAGAAGTTTAATAAAATTTTTATTTTGTAGATTGGTGCCGACGGTAACTCGAAAATAATTAGTCAGGCCCCACCTACTTAATTCTCTCACAATTACACCATTATTTAACATATATTGATAAAGTTTTTTGGTATTTTTTTTAAAATTAACTAAAATAAAGTTAGTTGCACTTCTTTGATAACTAATATTTAAACGATCAAAACTTTTATAAAAATAATTCTTCTCCTTGTTTGTAAAGTTAACTATTTTTTTAGCAAAATCTTTATTTTCTAAAGCAGCTTGAGCTGCAACTTGGGCAATTCTATTTATATTAAAAGGTTCACGTACCTTATTAAGCAGTTCTGCTATTTTTTTACCGGTTACAGCGTAACCGATCCTCAAGCCGGCTAAGCCGTAAGCTTTTGAAAAAGTTCTGGTTACTAATATATTCTTTCTGGTTTTTAATAATTTAATTAGATTTGGAAAATCATCAGGTGCAAATTCAAAGTAAGCCTCATCAAAAAATAACAAGATATTCTTAGGTACTTTTCTGATAAAATTCATTATTTGGTTTTGATTGAAATAAATCCCGGTTGGATTATCCGGATTAGCGATAAAAATAATTTTTGTTTTTTTATTGATTTTTTCAATAATTTTATCTAAATAATTAACGTAATTCTTTAAAGGTATTTTCACCACCTTCGCCCCAAAAAGTTGGGATTGTATTTGGTAAATTAAAAATGTGGGAAAAGCTACAATAACTTCATCTTGTTTTTCTATAAAAGTTTTAAGGGCTAATGTGATAATTTCATCAGATCCATTTCCAAATACTATCGAATCAGTTGTTACATCTAAGTTTTTGGCTAATTTTTGCCTTAGGTAAAAACAAGAACTTTCCGGATAACGGTTTATATTTTTTAATTCTTTGTTTACGGCTTTATTAATGTAAGTGGGCCTAAAAGGAATTTCATTCGAAGCTAATTTATCAATTTTTATCAATTTTTTTTCTCGTTTTAACTCTTCAATGGGTTTACCGGGTTGATAAGCCTTCACTTTATCTAATTCATTTCGATATTTCATATTCAATATTTTAAATTAGTTTTATTTTTCTTTTGGATAAGATCCTAAAATTTTAACAAAAATACACTTTTCTTTTAATTTATCTAATGCTTTTTTGAGATGTTTTGAATTTTTATGTCCTTCGAGATCCACAAAAAAATAATATTCCCAGGGTTTCTTTTTAGAAGGCCGCGATTCAATTTTGGTAAGATTTATTTTATTCTGCCGAAAAAAAGATAACACATCATATAGTGCCCCCACTTTATCCTTTACTGAAAATAATACCGAAGTCTTATCGTCTCCGGAAGGATCACTGTCTGAAGGGGCAATAACTAAAAACCTTGTATAATTTGAAGATGAATCTTCAATAGAACCGGTTATCCAATCCAGCTTGTATAAATCAGCCAAAATTTTTCCTCCAACGCAAGCGCCCCAGCGGTCACTTTTTGCTCTTTTTGCCGCAGTTGCAGTTGAAGTTGTCGGTATCAATTCTACATCGGCTAAATTTTTAGCAAGCCAACCTCGGCATTGAGAAAATACTTGAGGATTAGAGTAAACTCTTTTTATCTTACAGTTTTTCCGCCCGAGAAGGTTATGAGAAATATTTAAAGTAACTTCTGCACAAATACTTAAATTTGAAGTAAAAAACATATCTAAAGTATGGCTTACCACCCCTTCTGTAGAATTCTCGACAGGGACTACTCCAAAATCTGCCTTTTCTTTGGCTATCCCGGAGAAAACATCAGCGATCCCTTCAGCCGGTAAATATTGACATTTTTTACCAAATTTTTTTCTTGCTGCCAAATGGGTAAAGGTACCTTCCGGGCCAAGATAGGCTATTTTAAGTTGTTCTTTTTGAGATCTTGAAGCTGAAAGAATCTCCACAAATATATTTTGTATATCTTTTTTTGTAAATGGCCCTTTGTTAATCCGGCTCAAGCGCCTAATAATTTTACTTTCTCGTTCGGGAGAATACCTTCTTATCTTTTTTTCCTTTTTCAAATTTGATATCTTTAAAACTTCTTCAGCCCGCTGATTTAAATTTTTTAAGATTTGTTCGTCAATTTTATCTATTTTTTTTCGTATTTTACCAATTTCCATACTACCCCCAATTATATATTGAGAAAATTATAAAAATCTTTATCTAAAATTTTTCTTAATTTACTTTTTAAATATTTTTCTATCTCTCCTGCAGTAGGCAAGCTAATTGCTTTTTGGGCAGCCGTTTTAGCATCTGCAAATTTTACTCTTTGGATTAATTCTTTAATTTTTAATACTTGAGGCGGCGGCATACTGAATTCATCAAGGCCAAGGCCTAACAGTAAAAATGCTAAAGTAGGCTCTGATGACATTTCCCCACACATCCCTACCCAAATTTTATTTTTTTGTGCACCTTCAATAATAGTTTTGATTAATTTCAATACCGCCGGATGCGCCGGCTGGTAAAGATAAGCAACCTTTTCATTTGCCCTGTCCACTGCCAAAGAATATTGAATTAAATCATTTGTGCCAATGCTAAAAAAATCAGATTCTTTTGCCAAGATATCAGCAGTTAAGGCGGCCGCAGGAACTTCAATCATTGCTCCTATTTTAATATGTTCATCAAATTTTTTTCCTTTTTTTCTCAATTCTCTTTTGCAGTCAGAAACTACCTTTTTAGCTTGACGCAGTTCTTCAATCCCGGAGATCATCGGAAACATCATTTTTACATTTCCTTCTGCAGAAGCTCTCAATATAGCACGAATTTGAGTTTTAAATACTTCGGGGCGAGCCAAACAAAATCGTATTGCTCTCCAGCCTAAAAAAGGACTCATTTCTTGAGGAACATCAGGCCGCGATAAAAACTTATCTCCGCCAATATCAATCGTTCTAATTATGACCGATTCCGGTTTACCTTTCTTCGCCACATTTAGATAAGCTTGATATTGCTGTTCTTCAGAAGGCAAATCCCTTTTACCGAGAAAAATATATTCAGTCCGATAAAGGCCTATCCCGTCGGCACCATATTTTTTCACTAATCCTAATTCTTCCGGTAATTCTATATTAGCTGAAACCTCAATTCGCCTGCCGTCTTTGGTCACCGCCTTGCCGATTTTCGGCCTTTTAGCTGCTTTTATTTCTTGAGAGTAGCGATTTATTTTTTTCTTATAATCTGCAACTGTTTTTTTAGTCGGCTTAACTATCGCCATCCCCGAAAACCCATCAACTATTACTTCATTGCCATCGCTGATATTTTTAGTAACATCTTTAAGCCCCACTACTGCCGGGATCCCCAAGCTTCTGGCAATAATTGCCGTATGTGAAGTTCTCCCCCCCACATCCGTAATAAAAGCTATAACTTTTTCCTTAGGTATATCTGCTGTTTGAGAAGGGGTGAGGTCATGAGCTACAATTACACTTTTATTTTTTAAATCCATCAATTTTGCACTTTTTTCTTTAAGCATTGCTTTTATTACTCGACGCGCAATATCTTTAATGTCTACAACCCTTTCCCGCAAATATTCATCATTTAATTTTAACAATGTTTCGATATACTTTTTGATACTTTGTGAAAAAGCATATTCCACATTTACCCGATTATTCTTTATCTGTTTAATCACATCTTCAATTAAAACCCTGTCTTCTAAAACAAGAAAATGAGCTTCAAAAATTCTCCCGTGGTCAAATCCAATTTCCTTTGAAATTTTTTCTTGAATTTGAGATATTTGACGCCGAGTTTTTATCAAAGCTTCTTCGAATTTATAGATTTCGCGCGATATATCACCATAGGCAATCTTTTTCTTCGGTACAAAAAGGTCATCTTCTCTAATTATGTAAGCTTTACCTATGCCTACTCCACCGGATGCCACCACACCCTTGCGCTTAATCATAAAACCTCCCTGAATATTCTATATATAAATTCAACTCAATCTCCTTCTTTGATAAAATTTACTAATTCATTTAAAGCCTCTTTAGCATCTTCACCTTCGGTAATAATGTTAATCTTTTCCCCTCTGTTTAGGCCAAGGCTAAGGGTAGCAATTATCGATTTTCCGTCAACAACTTCTTTTTTATGTTTTATTTTTATCACTGAATTAAATTTATTAGCAATTTGTACAAATAAAGTAACCGGCCTTGCATGCAGCCCGTGTTTTCTTTTTATTAAAACCTGTTTCTCAACCCTAGCCATTTTTTCCTTCTTTTATTATAAATACGTATTATTTCACGAGCTGTTTTTTGAGGATTATGCCTGAGATAATTAGTTCGATCTATTACGTCAGACTCATAAACAGATATCCCCATGCTCTTTAACCTGCCTCGGTCAAACACAACCGGAAATGATTTTTGTTCTGCATATTTAGATAATAAATTTGAATTCAACCTACCGGAATTTACAATACATGAATTAACAATATTTTTATTAGTATGAGCTATAATCTGTTTTGGGTGATCGGCTGCGGTATAATTATCAGTTTCACCTTCCTGAGTCATTACGTTGCAAATATATACTTTTGTAACTTGCTGACGCGAAATTGCATCACCTAAATCCTTAATTAATAAATTTGGAATTACACTGGTAAATAAACTTCCCGGGCCTAAAACTATAATGTCTGCTTTTTTAATTGCCGCTATTGCTTCCGGGTTAGCTTTAGCATCTTTTGGCATTAAATGCAATCTTTTGATATTACTTCTATTCTGCGGAATCTTATCTTCTCCCTGGATAGTGGTTCCATCTAAGTAATCAGCTTTAATTCTTAAATTTGAGAGCGAAGACGGCAAAACCTTTCCGCGAATTGCTAAAATAATGCTGGATTCCTTGATTGCATCCTTAAAGCTTCCGCTTACCTGGGTCATGGCAGTAATAAAAATATTGCCAAAACTATGCCCTTTCATTCCTTCGCCTTCTTTAAACCGATACTGAAATAAATCACGCAACAACTGAGGAGTCTCAGCTAACGAAACAAGACAATTTCTGATATCCCCCGGCGGCAATATCCCAAATTCTTCCCGCAAGCGGCCTGAAGAACCACCTTCATCGGCAACAGTTACAATTGCGGTAATGTTTGCGGTATATTTTTTCAGTCCTTCCAGTAATGTCGAAAGGCCGGTCCCGCCTCCAATCGCCACTATCTTCGGGCCTTTTGATAAAAATCTTTTTTCATATATTAAATCAATCATCCCCCGTTGATCCTGAGGATAAACGGCTTGAAAAAAACTATGCATCAAAGAAGAAAGCCCTACAACCACCCCTAGAAAAGAAGCAATTAAAAGAAGGCTGTCAAAGACCCTCAACAACAAAACTGTATCAAAAAAAAGACGAACCGCAGAAAAAACAAGGAAAAATAAACTTACCAGCAGCAAGCTAACCCATCTTTTAACCCTAAGGCCGGGGTAAAACCATTTTACAATTTTTATAAATTTTTTCATAACAATCAACTAACAGCTTGCTGTTGTTTTATTAATAATTTGATAATTTCTTTTTTATCTTTTGCTTTTGTCAAACTTTCTACAAAATATTTATCTCTGAGCATCCTCGCCAAAAATGCTAAAGTTTTCAAATGGCTACCGGCTTGCATTTTATTGGATAAAAGTAAAACTACAATGTTAACCGGCTTTTCATCAAGAGCATCAAAATCAATACCTTCTTTGGTGATATATAAGGAAAGTAAAATATTGTTAACTGAATTAATGCGAGCGTGAGGTAAGGCAATACTGCCGCCAATAGCAGTCGAACCCATTTCTTCTCTTTGGATTACAGTAGCTAAAATGTCTCTTTTATTTTTTTTATTTAACTTATTAGACAATACTAAATTATCCAACAAAAAAGAAATAAGACTTTTTTTATCCCTTTGTTTACAACCAAAAATAATACTTTCTTCATCTAAATAATTAACTATATCCATAATTAATTGGTTAATTGGTTAATTTACTACTTGCTACTCGCCTTATATAAAGAACATTAAACAAGCGGGCGAGGGGTCTCGAACCCCCGACCTTCACGTTGGCAACGTGACGCTCTACCGGCTGAGCTACACCCGCAATTTAGCTTATAGCTATTAGCCATTAGCCATTGGCTAATTGGTGCCGCGGGGGAGAGTCGAACTCCCACCTCTCACGAGACTGGATTCTAAGTCCAGCGCGTCTGCCAATTCCGCCACCGCGGCAAGTGAGCCGCCCGAGGCTCGAACTCGGGACAGCCGCCTTAAAAGGGCGGTGCTCTACCAACTGAGCTAGCGGCTCTAAATTTTAAAATTCTTTTAATTCTTTTTCTTTCTCTTCGAGAAGATTATCTAATGTTTTTATATATCGGTCAGTTAATTTTTGAAGTTCTTCTTCTGTGTTATATTTTTCATCTTCTGAAATTTCTTTATCTTTTTCTAAATCTTTAATGTCTTCTCTACCGCCTCTGCGTATTGTTCTTAAAGAAACTTTTCCTTCTTCAGTAATTTTTTTGACCATTTTTATCAGCTCGTCTCTTCTTTCTTCGGATAAAGGCGGGACCACTAAACGAATAATTTTACCGTCATTTATCGGTGCAATCCCCAGATCTGCTTGGAGAATCGCTTTTTCAATTTCAGCTACTGAAGACGGGTCGTAAGGACTAATTACCAGCATTCTGGCTTCCGGAACACCAATTGTAGCTAATTCCTTAAGCAAGGTAGGTGTGCCGTAATAATTAACCCTCACCCCTTCTACCATTTTAGGGTTAGCCCGGCCTGAACGTAATTCGGAAAATTCGCGTTTAATAGCTTCTATCGTTTTTTCCATATTATTTTCAATTTTCTTTATTACTTCTTTAGTCCCCATACTTCCTCCCCTTAACTGATAACTGTCCCAATTTTTTGTCCGGAAACAGCTTTTTTTAAATTACCGGCTTTTGTAAAATTGAAAACAGTAATCGGTAATTTATTTTCCATACATAAAGTAATTGCTGTAGAATCCATGATTTTTAGTTCTTTATTGATTACATCCCTATATTTTAAACTAGTATACAGTTTTGCTTTTTTATTTTTCAAAGGATCCTCGCTATAAACTCCATCTACTTTGGTCGCCTTAAACAATGCATCTCCGCCGATTTCAACACTTCTTAAAGCTGCTGCAGTATCAGTTGTAAAATAAGGATTTCCCGTTCCGGCTACAAAAATAACAACTCTTTTTTTCTCCAAATGTCTTATCGCCCGCCTCCGTATATATGGTTCTGCTACCTTATGCATCGAGATCGCAGTCATCACTCTTGAATCAATTTTTTCATTTTTGAGGGCATTCTGCAGAGCTAAGCCATTTATAACTGTAGCGATCATCCCCATATAATCAGCTACCGTTCTTTCCATCTTGAATTCTTTTGACTTAGAAACTCCGCGAAAGATATTGCCTCCGCCAACTACTAACGCTATCTCTGTACCAATCTTTTCTATTTCTTTAATCTGTTTAGCAAGATTAGCACAAATTACAGTGTCTATGCCGTGCGAGAATTTTCCTAAAAATGCTTCGCCGCTCAATTTAAGCAAAATTCGCTTGTATTTAGGCTTCATCTTCCTCCCCAACTACAAAGCGGGCAAATCTCTTTATCCTCATATTTTCACCGGTTTGAGATACTACCTTCTTTAAATAATCAGCCACCGTTAACGAAGGGTCTTTCACAAAAGATTGATTTAACAAGCAATTTTTTTTAATATAATCATCCTTATTTTTTACTTGTTCTAAAATATCTTCCGGTACTTGGTCTTCACTTATATGTTCAGGTGCGATAGCTGCAATGTGCATTGCTATATCTTTTGCAAATTTTTTAAATAAGTCGGTTCTGGCCACAAAATCCGTTTCACAATTAACCTCAACTAAAACCCCGATATTACCGCCAAAGTGCACATAAGATTCAATTACACCTTGGGAAGCTGTACGGGAACCTTTCTTTTTTAAAACATCCGCTCCTTTTGCCCTCAACACTTTTAGGGCTTTTCCGAAATCACCTTCTGCCTCTTTAAGTGCCTGTTTACAATCTTTTATCCCCAATGAAGTTTGTTCTCGCAATTTTTTTATGTCCTCTAAACTCATCTACTCCTCTTCCTCCTCTTTGTTTGTTTCTCCTTTCTCCTTTTCGGATTTCGCATTTCCTATTTCGGATTTCTCTTTTTGTTCTTCTCCTTTCTCCTTTTCGGATTTCGTATTTCGTATTTCGGATTTCTCTTTTTGTTCTTCTCCTTTCTCCTTTTCGGATTTCGCATTTCCTATTTCGGATTTCTCTCCCTTCTCTTTTTTCTCTCCTTGCTGCTCTTTATCTTGTTCGGTTCCATCTTCCGATTTTTCTTCTTGGCCATTTAATTCTTTATTTTCTTTAGATTCTTTTTCTTTTTCTATTTTGTGGTAACTTTCTCTTCCGGCCTCTATCGCCTCAACTAAAGAACTGACAATAAATTTTACTGATCTAATTGCATCATCATTACCGGGGATAGGGTAATCTACTTCTTCAGGGTTAGCATCGGTATCAATTAGAGCCACCAAAGGAATTGATAATTTAGCTGTTTCTCTTACAGAAGATTTTTCTCTTTTTGGATCTACCACAAACACGCAATCCGGTAAAGTTGTAAGTGAGGTCAGCCCACTATAATTTTTATCCATCCGGCTAATTTGGCGATTCAGGCGCACCACTTCTTTACTGGGGATGTCGTCGAATTCTCCATTTTCCCGCATTTTGAGAAGTTCTTGATATCTTTGCAAGCGTTTTTTGATAGTAGAAAAATTGGTAAGCAAGCCTCCTACCCATTTTTGGTCCACATAAGGCATGTCACACGAATTTGCCAACTCTTTAATCACCGGCCTAATCTGCCTTTTGGTCCCCACAAAAAGAATATTCCCGCCTGATTTGGCTATTTCTTTAACAAATTCTTTTGCTTGATCTAACTTTTTAGTAGTTTTTTCTAAGTCAATAATATAAATATTCTTCTTTCTACCAAAAATAAATTTCTTCATTTTAGGGTTCCAATTGCGCTTCAGATGCCCAAAATGAACCCCTCCTTCCAACATTTTTTTAATAGTATCTGTCAATCCCATTGTATTTTTTCCTCCTTATATCGTTTTCGCATTGTAAAATGTATGTATAATAAACTTTGTTCATCAAGAAATGTCAAGGGTCAAATTCATCTAAATCCTTGACAAATATACTATCTAGGCAGTTTGATTGTCAAGGAGTAAGATTCATTTGAAAAGTATATCATATTCAACAATATTTTCAATTATTTATTACTATATGTTAAATTGCAGTTCATACAGCCTTTTATAAGCAGTATCACCGGCAATAAGCGAGGCGTGAGTCCCGGTTTCCTGGATTCTGCCTTTATCTAAAACCACAATTAAATCAGCATTTTCTACTGTAGAAAGCCGATGAGCAATCACAAAGGTAGTTTTATCTTTCATCAATAACGATAAAGCTTCTTTAATAAATTTCTCTGAAACTGAGTCTAACTGGCTAGTGGCCTCATCTAAAATTAAAATTGGTGCATCTTTTAAGATTGCTCTGGCAATAGATATTCTTTGTTTTTGGCCTCCGGAGAGCTTTACGCCCCGATCGCCGACAACAGTATCAAACTTTTTCGGAAATTGTTGAATAAATTGATAAGCATGTGCTTTTTTTGCAGCCTCCTCTACCTCTCTTCGGCTCGCGCCTTCTTTCCCGTAAGCAATATTTTCGCCCACAGTAGAATGAAAAAGTACTGTTTGTTGGGAAACTATTGAAACTAAATTTCGCAAAGGTTCAATTTTTAGATTTTTTATATCCTTTTGGTCAATTTGAACCATCCCCTTTTCCGGATCATAAAAACGCGGCAACAAATTAACCAGAGTAGTTTTACCGGCTCCTGACGGGCCCACTAAAGCAACGGCTTCCCCCTTTTTCACTGTTAAGTTGATATCCTTTAATACTAATTCATCGTCGGAGCCATATCTAAAATAAACATCTTTAAATTCAATGCAATTATTCATATTGTCAATGTTTTCTGCATCATCTTTTTCTTCTATTTGCGGAGTTTCCTCTAAGATTTGATAAATTCTGGATGATGCGGCTAATGCTTTCTGATTAATGGCATGCACATTTGATAATTTCTTCAGAGGGCTAATCATTGACATTAAATAAGCCATAAATGCACCAAAAATACCGAAAGAAACTCTCCCGGCAATAACTTCACTCCCTACCACCCACAACACAAAACCAACTCCGATTGTAGCGATAAATTCTGTTAAGGGAGAAATCATGATTAATCTTTTAATTGCTTTTATATTAAATTTATAATAACTGTAATTTATGTCTCTAAACCGTTTCATTTCATGATTTTGGCGGGAAAAAGCTTTTACAATATACATTCCGCCAATTGTATCGGCCATTAAAGAATTTAAATCAGCCATTTTCTCCTGCATAGTTCTTGTAAATTTTTTAATTCTTTTTCCTAATTTGATGACAGGAAGCATAATTAAAGGAAAAAGAACAAACGCCACCAAGGGAAGTTTCCAGGAAATTTTAAAACCGATATAAAAAGCCAAAATCGCAAAAATAATAACTTTCATTGATTCAAATAAAAGGTCTTTTAAGGCATAAGAAATAGCTTGGGTAATTGCCCCCACATCATTTGTAATTCGGGACATAAGTTCCCCCATCCTGGTGCGTGAATAAAAATTCATAGAAAGCTGATGGAATTTATCAAAAAGGCGGTTTCTCACTTCATAAATTACTTTTTGGCCGACTATATTCATAAAATAATTTTGGAGAAAAACAAAAATACCTTTAAGCAAGAAAAGAAAAGGTATAAAAATAACAATAATTTTTAAAAAAGAAATTGGTTCAATCGCATTTAATTTATCGATCAAATTACTTAAAAAATCAGGGAGTTGGCCCGGGATAACTATCTCTTTATTCGTTAAGACTCTGTCCGAAACAGGGATAATCAAACCCAGGCTTACCCCTTCAAAAAGAGTAGTAACTCCCATACAAACAATTGCTAAAAAAAGCCAGAGTTTTTGGCCTTTAGCAAAGCTTAATAATTTACGATATTCCTTTAGGCATTCTTTCATTTTTTCTTCACTCTTCCCTTTTTTAACCTTTATCCTTTATCCTTATTAAACGGTGAGGGATTGTACCACATTAATTGACTTTTCTCAAGTTCTCTGATAATATAATTTTATCCGCCTTCATTATCATTAAAAATAGATGAAACAGCAGTCTTGAGGCGGATAATCCTTGACATTAAAAATGTCAAGGGTATATTTAGGTATCATCGATCTGCTTAATATAAGGAGTTCCATGTTAAAAGCCGCGGTAATCGGCCTGGGAAAACTAGGCTCAATTCATTTACGTATCTATCAGGAATCAAAAAAAATAGAAAAAATTTATATTGTCGACACAGATAAGGAAAAATTAGAAAAACACAATCTTCCTGCTTCTTCAAGTTACCATAATTTAGTAAAAAAAGTAGATTTGGTAAGTATCGCAACCCCTACTCCGTCTCATTTTAAAATAGCCGGCTTTTTTCTTCAAAATAAAATACCGGTGTTGGTGGAAAAACCAATCACAAAAAACTCTCGCCAGGCAAAAAAATTAATTAATATTGCAAAAAAAAATAATACCCTTCTTTTTGTAGGACACGTTGAAAGATATAACAGTGCTTATTTAAAAGTCAAAGAAAGTATAAAAAATCCTTTATTTATAGAATGCCACCGGCTCAGCCCTTATCCGCATCGTTCTTTAGATATAAGCGTAGTGCTTGATTTAATGATTCATGATTTAGATATCATTTTAGATTTAGTACAAGATAAAATAAAGAAAATAGACGCTAAAGGCGTTAAAGTACTATCTTCTGCGGAAGATATCGCTAATTGTAGAATAAGTTTTAAAAACGGTTGTGTAGCCAACATAACATCATCGCGAATATCATCAAAAAAAGAAAGAAAAATAAGAATATTTATGCAGAATAAATATATTTCTATCGATTATGCCCGGCAAAGTGTTGAAGTATACAAAAAAACCGGCACTAAAATATCTCATCAAAATTTAACAATAGAAAAAGAAGAACCTCTAAAAAAAGAAATTGATCATTTTATAAATTTAGTGATTAAAAAAGATTCAAATAGTTCCTATGCCGAATCAGCAAAAGACGCATTGTTGGCTGCAACAAAAATTGAAGACATTATTAAAAAATCTTAATTTTTAAAAAATAATGAAAAAAATTGTTATTATCGCCGGTGATGCTTCCGGCGACCTCTACGGAGGCCATTTAGCTAAAACAATTAATGAAAAATTTAATTCTTGCCGAATTTATTCATTTGGCGGAAAAGTCTTAGCAGATAATTCTTGCCAATTAATAGATTTGGTTTCCCATTCAGTTTGCGGCTTAATAGAAGTAATCTCTTCTTTGGGAAAATTTAAAAAAATATTTGATCAAACTATATTTGAAATTAATAAAATCAAACCGGACTTAATAATTTTAATAGATTTCCCTGATTTTAATTTAAACGTAGCAAAAAATATAAACCACAAAATACCAATCTTTTACTATGTCAGTCCGCAAGTGTGGGCTTGGCGGAAAAAACGAATAAAAACTATTAAAAAATATACCGACAAAATGATCCCTATTTTTAAATTTGAAAAAAAGATCTATGAAAAAGAAAATACCGATACTGCTTATTTTGGCCATCCTTTGCTTGAGATAATCAATAAAAAAGATTTAAAAAAGAAAAATATTATCTCTTTTTTGCCCGGCTCACGCAAAAACGAAATAAAATACCACCTCAAAATTTTAGCCGAGGCAAAAAAAATTATCAAAAAATCATTACCTAATTATAAATTTCAAATATTGAAGCCTGCGGGATTAGATAAAAAAATATATCAAAGGTTTTTTAGCAAAGAGGAAATTATAAACCACTCTTATAAAGTTTTAAGCCATTCTGAGTTTGCGGTAGCGGCATCCGGTACAGCAACAGTTGAGACTGCAATTTTAGAAATTCCCTATTTAATAATCTATAAAGTTAACAAACTTACCTGGTATATAATAAAAAAACTTATCCATACAAAATTTGCCGGGATGATCAACATATTAGCAAACAAACAGATAGTCCCTGAACTGCTTCAGGAAAAAGCAACCCCTCAAAATATAGCTGACAATACCCTATATTATTTAAGAGATAAAGAAGCCTATAATTTGTTTAAGGAAAGATTAAAAGAAGCAAAAAAGATACTCAGCCCTTCTGATGGAATCACTAAATTCGCCGATTATATAGCGGATTACCTAAATTTATAAATAAACAAGTAAATTATAACTTATTTTTCTTCTGCTTACTTTTAATAAAATTATAAACAGTCAAAATTGCAGCCGGAGTAATTCCGGAAATAGCAAAAGCTTCACCCAGGGAATCCGGCTTAAACTTATTAAGCTTTTCGGTCACCTCTTTAGATAAAGAAGGTATTTGAGCAAAATCTATTTTCGGCATTTTAACTTTATCTAAATTTTTAAGTTCACGCAGCCAAACCTTCTCTCGCTTTAAAAACCCTTGATATTTAGCAGCTATTTCCACTTCAGCTTCAACATCCGGAGGAATTTTACTTTCTTTTGCTTCCTTTTTAATCTGCCGAAAAGTAACTCCGGGCTCCTTAAGTAATTCAAATAAATTTTTCTGTTTTGGTCTTTTTTTAGAATTAATGCTCTTTAATTTATTTTTGATTCTTTTTATTTCTTGTTCTTTTTCCTTTATCAGTTGATAATCCTGTTTCTTCAATAATCCTAATTGATAACCTAACCAACCAAGGCGTAAGCCAGAATTACTTTCTCGTAAAGTTAGCCTAAACTCACAACGCGAAGTAAACATCCGGTAAGGCTCATCTGTCCCCTTCTTAACCAAGTCATCAATTAACACCCCGATATAAGCTTGATCTCTTTTTAAAACAAAAGGTTTTTTATTTTTTATTTTTAAAGCTGCATTTATCCCGGCCACAATCCCTTGCGCGGCAGCTTCTTCATACCCGGTTGTGCCGTTAACTTGCCCGGCGAAAAACAAACCCGAATATTTCTTGGATTCAAGATTAGCGAAAAGCTGACGTGCATCGATTAAGCCGTGCTCAATCCCATAACCGGGCCGAATAATTTTTGCTTTTTCTAACCCTGCTATTGAATGAATAAATTGTATTTGAGTTTGAAAAGGCAATGAAGTTGAAATACCGTTAGGATATACTTCATAAGAATCAAGCCCTTCCGGTTCAATGAAAATTTGATGTTTATCTTTTTGCCAAAATTTTATAATCTTATCTTCCAAAGAAGGGCAATATCTTACCCCTTGAGATTTAATTTTACCGGTATAAAGAGGTGAGAATTTTAAATTATCTTTTATTATTTTATGAGTTTTTTTATTAGTATGGGTAATAAAGCAACTGACTCTATTTTTATTAATCTTTTTATTGGTAAATGAAAATGGCAGGACATCATTTTCCGGCAGCTGCTTGATCATTTTATCAAAATTAATTGTTCTGTTGTCAAGGCGGGCGCAAGTTCCCGTTTTAAAATGTTTAGTTTTAAAACCTAAAGCCTTAATTGAATTAAATAATTGATCACTGGAGCTTTCAGCTATCCGTCCCCCGGAAAATGAGTTTAAACCAATATGGATTTTACTTTTTAAAAAAGTGCCGGCTGCAACAATAATACAACTACTTAAAAAATCTTGGCCAAGATTAGTTTTAACCCCGGCTGCTTTGCCTTTACGTACAATGATTTCTTTTACTTTTGCCTGCAATATATCTATATTTTGATTGTTTTCCAAATATTTTTTTGCTAGTTGCGGATATAAAAACATATCTACTTGGGCTCGTGTCGCCCACACGGCTTTCCCCTTACTTTTATTTAAAGTTTTATATCCCAAAGCACACTGATCTGTAATTTTACCGATTAACCCGCCTAAAGCATCAACTTCCCTCACCAAAGTTCCTTTTGAAACTCCCCCCACAGCCGGGTTGCAGGAAAGTTTTCCGATTAAATCAAGGTCAAGACTAATCAACAGCACCAAACACCCCATCTTTGAGGCTGCATTGCCTGCTTCGATTCCGGCATGGCCCCCACCAATTATAATAAGATCGTATTTTTTTATCATTTTTCTTTTTATTGTTGAAAGATTAATCTTTGGATAGCGGAACTTTTTTTGATTTAATCAAAATTTCTCTGATCCGGGGATAAATTTGATTAAGCCGGCCTGATGCATTAACAACCTTTATCCGCTTTGGTTCTGTATGGGCTAGTTTTAGAAAACCTTCCCTTAATTTTTTATGAAAAGTTAATGAACGTGATTCAATTCTATCCTTTGTTTTTAATCGAGATAAACCTATCTCCACTGCCACATCTAAGAATAAAGTTAAATCGGGCTTTATCCCTAAAGAAAAAAATTCTACCGACTTTTTTACAATTTCACCTAAACCTAAGGCATAACCTTGATAAACTAAAGTTGAATCATAAAAGCGATCACAGATAATAATATCAAAATTACCTAAATCCTTATTTAGCTTTTCTTCAATCAATTGTGTCCGGGCTGCTAAATAAAGGAGCAGTTCAGTGTGCGGAGAAAGCACCATTTCTTTTTTATCCAGCAAAATCTTTCTTATCTCTTCACCAATTTTTGTTGAACCCGGTTCGCGGTAAACTTTAACTTTCATTTTTTTTTCAGAAAATAAATTTTCAAGAAATTTAATAACACTGGTTTTACCGCAGCCTTCCAAGCCTTCAACAGTAATTAATATTGCTTTTTTTCTTTTTATTCTCTTCGCCATACGGTTCCTTCTTTGCTGTCTTCCAATATTATTCCTTTTCCGGCCAGTTCATCCCGGATCTGATCAGCTTTTGTAAAGTTTTTTTCTGTTCTGCATTGATTTCTTTTTTCTATTAATTTGTTTATTTGGCCGCTATTTATTTCGGCCGCTTCTTTTTTTGAAAAACTAAACCCAAAAACATTTGTTATTTTCGCTAATATTTTCCTGTAACCGGCTAAACTTTTATCTTTTTTACTGCTTGTTTTTTCGGCAAACTTTTTATTTGCCTGATTTATTAAATCAAATAATACTGCCAAGCCTTTCGGCATATTAAAATCATCATCCATAACTTC
This sequence comes from uncultured Planctomycetia bacterium, assembly GCA_964605645.1. Classification (GTDB taxonomy): domain Bacteria; phylum Omnitrophota; class Gorgyraeia; order Duberdicusellales; family 4484-171; genus PXAH01. The sequence goes on along the minus strand of CAZSDJ010000002.1, from coordinate 22,636 downwards.
ACTAAACTGCTTCCGGTAATCTTTGCTCTTATCATTTTCTTCTGGAATTTCTTTTTGGCCTTTTTTACCTTGAAGATAATTTTCTAACTTTTCTTTCAATATTTTAATGTGTTGATATGCTTTTTTTGCTTCTTCCATTTTAGCCCAAGAAAAATCAATCGCAGAAGAATAATGAGCTTGTAAATAAAAAAACTTTAAAACATCCGCGGGATACCGGTGTAATACATCCGATATTTTTACAAAATTACCTAAAGACTTCGACATCTTTTGCCCCTCAATAGTTAATAGGCCATGATGCAGCCAATAGTTTACAAAATTCTTCCCGGATAAACTTTCAGCCTGTGCAGCTTCATTTTCATGATGAGGAAAAATTAAATCCCTCCCCCCCCCATGAATATCTAAAGTTTCACACTTAAGATATTTTTGACTCATTACAGAACACTCTATATGCCAACCCGGCCTTCCTTTTCCCCAGGGGCTCTCCCAACTTGGTTCGCCTTCTTTCGATGCTTTCCAAAGTGCAAAATCAAGAGGATCTTTTTTATTTTCATCAGCACTGATTCTCCCCGAAGCTAAAATATCATCAATTTTCTGGCCGGATAGTTGACCGTATTGGCTAAATTTTCTCACAGAAAAATAGACACCGGTATCAGTTTGGTAAGCATATCCTTTTTCGATTAATTGTTTTATGTAATTTATCATCTCTTTAATATTTTCTGTTGCTTTTGGCTGGCAATTAATCGGTTTTAACTCTAAACTTTCTAAATCCTTCCGGTAATGGCTTATGTATTTATCAGCTACCTCTTTCCAGCTAATCCCTAATTGTCGAGATTTATTAATAATTTTATCATCAATATCTGTAATATTGCGGACAAATTTTACTTTGTAGCCGCGAAATTCTAAATAACGGTAAATAACATCAAAAATATATAAGGAACGGCCGTGGCCGATATGACAATCATCATAAACAGTTACGCCGCAAGCATAAAATTTAATATGATTTTTTTCAACAGGTATAAATTCTTGCTTTTTTTTAGTTAATGAATTATAAATTTTTATCATCTTCAAACTTTGAAACTAAGACTGCCGCAAGACAGCTCATAGAATCAATGCCTCCTAAAACTTCTGTGGCTTCTTTAGATTTTATTTTTAAATTAATGTCTTTTATCTTAAATATATTTTTCAATGATTTAACAATTTCTTTTTTATAAGAAACCAATTTCGGCTTCTCTGCAACTAGTGTTATATCGATATTAATTAACTTATAATTACCTTCTATTTTACTTAAAATAGTATCAACAATATCTTTACTGTCTATACCTTGATTGCTTTTGTCGGCAGGCGGGAAATAATCTCCAATATCGCCTAAGCTGCAAGCACCACAAACTGCATCTGCTATTGCATGTAATAACACGTCTCCGTCAGACACAGCTATTAAGTTAAGAGCGCAGTCAATTTCAACTCCCCCTAAAACTAAAGGTAATTTTCCTTTTGATAACCGGTGCAAGTCAAAACCTAAACCAACTCTATATTCTTTCATATTTTTTTATCCTCTTGGCCAAAAAGATATCTTCTTTATAAGTTATTTTAAAATTGAGCCTGTCTCCTTCGACTATTTTTACAGGATGCCCTGCTTTTTCAAAAATTTTGGCTGAATCGGTTATTTTAAGATGTTTATGTTTTTTATATTCAGATTTAAGTAAATTTTTTCGAAAACCCTGAGGGGTCTGAATAGATAAAATATTCTCTCTATTTAAGGTCTTTTTTACTAGCCCTTTTTGAACTTGTTTTAAAGTATCTTTTACCTTAATCCCCGGAATTACGGCCGGATAATTTTTTAATTCTTTAATTACTTTTAATATTAATTGTTTTTTTAAAAAAGGCCGCGCACAATCATGAATTAAAATAAAATCTATCCCTTCTCTTACTTTTTCCAATCCATTTATTACAGATTGTTTTCTGGTTTGACCGCCAGCTGTTAAAGTAACTTTCTTATTATCTATAAAATTTTTTGCTATTTTAAAATGCTTTTTCTGAAGGACCAAAATTACTTGGCCTATCGCTTTGCAATTCAAAAAAGTCTTTAGGCTATAGTAAAAAAGAGGCTTCCCCTCCAGCAAAATAGCTGCCTTCGCTTTGCCAATACGCTTGCCAAAACCGGCACCCACAATTACAGCTGCAACTTTCATCTTAACTACTTAATTTTGTAAAAATAATTCTACCACTTGGATTCTGTAATACAGAAGCAACTTCTACATTCACAGTTTTTCCCACTAATTTCTTGCCGCCCTCGACAACTACCATCGTTCCATCTTCTAGATATCCTATTGCCTGATTCCGTTCTTTACCTTCTTTCACTAATTTCAAATTAAAAGTATTACCCGTTATCAAAGACGGCTTTAAGGCATTCGCAAGATCATTGATATTTAATACTTTTACTCCCTGAAATTGAGCAATTCGATTTAAATTATAATCTGTAGTTAACACTTTAGCGCTGTGTTTTTGAGCTAATTTAATAATCTTTTCATCAACTGTTTTCACTACGGCAATTTCTTCTTCCGTAACTTCAATGTCGATATTCGGCTGTTTTTTTAAATCATGTAATATTTCTATCCCCCTTTTTCCTTTCTGCCTTTTCATGTGATCAGTTGAATCAGCTAAAGTATGCATTTCATTCAACACAAAGCGAGGAATAATAAATTTTGCTTCAACAAAACCGGTTTTTACAATATCCAGGATTCTCCCGTCGATAATACTACTTGTATCAACAATAATTTCTTCTTCTCTCGATTCTCCTCTTTTAAATTTTACATAAGGGATAACCAAATTAAATTCATCCTGGCCTTTGATCCCCAAAGTTAAACCCAGGTAAACAAAAACTAAAGTAACAAACAATTTAATATTATCTAAAAAATCAGGTGTCACATCAGCAGGCAAAGGAAACTGAGCTAAAGCTAAGCCAAAGACAGCAGAAAGCAATAAGCCCAGTAAAATTCCAAACACAGCACTGCTTAAGCCTTTTAATGATACTTTGCGCCCAAACATCTCTAAAACTACTACAAAAATCCCTGTACCGAGGCCGATTGCAGCAAATAATAAAGGATTACCTTTACTTAAAGAAAAACCCAATACCACAAAAATAAAAATAAAAAATATTCGTAAAAAAACTAAAGCCCACATACACCCTCCTCATTAAAAATGAATATATTTAGAGAATACCTTACAATATCAACTTTTAAAAAGTTCCTGATAAATTTCTCCTAAATTGGAAAAACCAAAAACCTTATTCACAAATTTTTTATCCACTTCTTTTTTGTTAGCCTCAGGCAAATAACAATAAGTGAAATTTGCCCTCTCTATTTCTCGCAACCTTGAATTTATATCCCGAACTTTCCTTAACTCTCCTCCTAACCCCACTTCACCAATAAATACCCCTCCGGCAGGAACTTTTTTTTCTAAAAAACTGGAGATAATCGCAACTACCGCCCCTAAATCTGCAGCCGGATCATTGATACGCAGGCCGCCGGCAACATTTAAAAAAATATCTTCACCGGATATTTTAGCCTTCAACCTTTTTTCAATTATCGCAACCAATAAAGAAAATCGATTAAAATCAAAACCTAAGCTTCTTCTTCTTACTGTTCCAAAAGTTGCCCGGCTTACAAGTGATTGCAGTTCAACTAAAATTGGACGCGAACCTTGTAAAGGGCAAATAACACAACTCCCGGGAGACGATTCTTTTTTATGCGGCAAAAAAATATCATTAATCTTTTTAACTTCCGATAAACCGCTGGATGTCATATCAAAAACAGCAATATCGCCCGTTGGCCCAAATCGGTTTTTAATTGAACGTAAAATTCGATAATTAGATAGAGTTTCACCCTCAAAATAAAGTACACTATCTACAATATGTTCAAGCAGCTTAGGCCCGGCGATTGTACCCGACTTTGTAACGTGCCCCACTATAAATATTACAACTCCTAACGCTTTTGCTGCCTGAGTTAGATAATCAGCACAACTTCTGACCGAAAGAACACTCCCCTTGGCACCGTCGGCAAAAGCACTAGTCATAACTTGAATAGAATCTACAACTACAAATTGAAATCCTTCTGATTCAATAGTTTTATAAATATTTTCCACTCTTTCTTCATCACTAATATAAAGTTTTTCGGGATAAACATTTGCCAGGCGCTCAGCTCTAACTCCAATTTGCTGCGGCGATTCTTCAGCACTTACATACATAGTTTTTCCTTCTTTTGATAATTTAGAAGCTACCTCCAGCAAAAGCGTAGATTTTCCAATCCCCGGTTCACCTCCAATCAATATTACCTGGCCGGCTATTAACCCTCCGCCCAAAATCCGGTCAAATTCAGAAAGATCAGTTTTTGTTCTTTCGTTTTTTATTTTACCAATATCTTTAAGCAGACGAGGAACTGATTTGGGCCGAGATTTTAATTTTCGGGAAGAAGATTCACTAATTTTTTGCAAAAAAGTTTCCCAACCCCCGCAATTAGGGCACTTACCCATCCACTTTATTGATTGATATCCGCATTCTTTACAACTATACATAATATTAAAGTCACAAGTCATATGTTAGTTTGAGACGTGTGACATTTAACTTTTTAAACTCCTACTATCTCCCCTCTTTCGGTTTGTATAATAGCTTCCAGGGGTTTTTCTTTATATCTGAGATAAACTCTTCTGTTTCTTGATAGAGCGAATCATCATAAAACAATTTTCCGATTGTACCTTTTTTATCCCTTACATCTAATATTAACTTTTTAGCTTCCAAGCTAATCTCTTCTAAATTTTTCATCGTATTTTCTAAAGATTCTTTAATTTCGCCTTCCTTCACAAAGCTTCTTAGTTCATCCATAGTTTTACTAAAATCAGCAAATAACTTAAAAAGAGGTACCGGTGATATTCCTTTAATCGTTTCTCCCTCTTTTATATACCCGGAAAACTCTTCCGGCGGAGTAATTTCCAAATATTTTTCACCAAATAAACTTAAACTATTTATAAAAAAATAAGAACCTTTTGGTATTTTTACTCCCTTTTCCAGGTTAACTCTAGCCTGAACATGAGGCCCTTTTGTACTATTTACAACTACTACTTCTTGCACCTCACCTATATCAACCCCGCAAAACCGCACCGGTGAAGCTCTTTTCATGCCTTCTGCAAAATCAAAAATAACTTGTATTTTATAACCTTGTTTGAATAAATTAATATCTTTAATTGCTACCAAGGCTATAAACAATAAAGATACCCCTCCTAAAAAAAATACACCCACTTTTATATAAGAAAACCTTTTTCTAATTTCCCACAAATTCTTACTCACCTATATTCCTCCCTTTTTATAGTCCATCGTCCTATGTCCTACGTCCTATGTCAAAAAACTTTGGACTTACCTTTATACTTCCATCTCCCTTATCGGCCCTCCGGAGGCACCTTCAATAAATTGAATTAATCGTTTATCGTTTGTATTTTCCACCTCTTCTTTTTTGCCTTCAAAAATGATCTTACCACCTAACAAAAAAGCTACTCTATCTGCCAATTTTAAACCCGTTTCTAAATCATGAGTTACAACTATCGAAGTAACAGCAAGCCGGCTGTGTAAATCTTTTATCAACGAAACAATTTTATCTACTGCAATCGGATCAATCCCCGTTGTCGGCTCATCATAAATCACAATTTTCGGATTATAAATAATTGCCCGGGCAATAGCTACTCTTTTCCGCATCCCCCCGCTTAACTCATAAGGATACATGTCCTCTATCCCCTCTAGCCCCACCAAAGCAAGAGTTTTAGTAACTTTTTTTCGCATCTCTTGCTTGGACATTTTGGTGTGTTGTTTAAAGAAAAAACTTACATTTTCCCAAACAGTTAAAAAATCAAAAAGCGCGCTATTTTGAAACACTAATCCAAACTTAAGCCTAATTTTTTCTAATTTTAGTTTAACTAATTGAGTAATCTCCTGCCCGTCAACAATAATTGTTCCTGAATCCGGCCGCAACAAACCTAAAATAGATTTAAGTAAAACGGTTTTTCCCGCTCCGCTTCTTCCAATCAACAAAAATGTTTCTCCTTTATTCACCCCTAAACTTATGCCTTTGAGAACATTTTTTTCTCCAAAGGATCTTTTTACATCCGATAATTTAATCATCTCACTTTTCATATAAAATAAAAAAATGCCGTTAGTATGCAATCAAAAATAATAATTAAGATAAAAGAACGAACGATAGAGCGCGTTACGACTTTTGATACATCTATCGAAGAAAAAGGCTTAAAACCTTCAAAACAACAAATAATAGCAATAATACTGCCAAAAAATACACTCTTGACCAGGCCGCTTACAACATCAATTAAGCTCAAAGACTCTAAAGTCATTCTCATATATAAATTAAAAGGCATCGAAAATTTCAATGAACCAACTAAATAACCGCCAAATATTCCTAATAAATCAGCATAAATAACCAAAACCGGCAAACAAATTACCAGTGCAATAAATTTTGGTACTACCAAATAATCAATCGGCTCTACACCAAAAACTTCCAATGCATCTACTTGCTCACTAATCTTCATTGAGCCAATGCCTGCTGTTATTGAAGCACCGCTTCTGGCTGCAACAATTAAAGCTGTAATCACCGGGCCAAGCTCTCTCACCAAGGACAAAGCTACCAAAGAAGCTAAGTGAATTTCTGATTTAAACTGCTGTAATTGATAAGCAGTTTGGAAGGCAATAATCATCCCGATAAAAAAAGCAATCAAAGACACTAAAAAGAAACTGTCAATGCCGGCAAAAATTATTTCACGTCCTACAATTTTTAAATCTCTTTTTTTTGTAAACAACCAATAAAATATTTCTTTTATAAAACAAACAATACCGCCAATATAATAAAAAAAATCTTCGATTTGCTTGAATAAAAACATTTCTCTTAAAATTCTTTTTTCTTCTCAAGGCCTAAAATAGTTTCTTCTTCCTGCATTCTTAATTTTAAAAAATTATCGTTTTCCAGACTGTATCTTAGCTCCGTACCGCTTTCAGCTTCACGCTCAGTATCTATTTCAACATTAAACTTATCATCTATTTGCTTTTTTAGCCCCACTTCTTCTTCTTCGCCAAAAATTTGCCACCCATCAACAAATAATTTTTCTGAGAGAAACTCTGCACCCGGGAAAAAATTTTCCGAATCCCTAATATCTAAATTTCCTTTTAACTCAAAAATACTCCCTTCATGAAGAATTACTTTAGCGTCTGTAACATTAAATACAGGCGGAGTTCCGACAAAACTACAGCGAAGTTTCTTAAAAGAAATTCCTTCATAGACTCCATCAGTTACTATAAAATTCCCGCTTATTAAAAAACTATCAAAATCACCCCAAATTTTTGCCTGTAAATTGATATCACCTTTAAAATACTCCAAGTTTTCCTGCCAGGTACCGCTAAAGTTAAACAAAATTTTTTCTTCTTTTAAATCAACAGTTCCTGTCCCCGAAAATCGCGATGATTTAATTTCATTGAAGAATAAAATATTTCCTTTTTTCTCTAGATTTACTTGAACATTTTTTAGTTCTTTACCCCCTAACTTTAAATTTTTTCTCTTTATCAAAAAGATTATTCTTCCATCTTCTTTATCAATTTGATAATTAAAATTTCCGGAAATACCATTTTCACCGAAAGAAATATCCTTTATTTTAATATTTTTCCGGTTTACATCAATTTCAACGTACCCCGGATATACTTTACTCTCAACCAAAAAAAACAAAATCAACGAAAACAAAAAAATTACTGCATTTTTCTTCATTCAAATTTTAATATTTGTCCTTTTTTTAAAGCTTTAATTGTAATTGGCTTTTCTTTTGCCTTCTTTATTCTTTCGGAAAATCTGCCTTTAATAATATCCTCGGCTAAAGGGTCTTCTAAAAATCTCTGGATAACTCTTTTTAAGGGCCGGGCCCCATAACTTGGATCAAAGCCTTTTTCAATAAAAAAATCCTTAGCTCCCGGGCTAAGTTTTACCACAAAACCTTGATCTTGAAGCCGCCGGTTTACATACCCTATTTCTATTTCAACTATTTTTTCTAATGATTTTTTATCTAAAGATTTAAAAACCGTAATTTCATCTAACCTGTTTAGAAATTCCGGCTTAAATTTCTTTTTAACCTCATCTAATAAGGCTGTTTTCATTTCCTGATAACCAACACCTTCCTGCTTGGATTTAAACCCTAACGACCCTTTTTGACGAATAATATCTGCTCCTACGTTAGAAGTCATAATCAAGATTACATTTCTAAAATCTACCGATCGCCCATAACTGTCAGTGAGACGGCCTTCTTCTAAAATCTGGAGTAACAGATTGTATACATCAGGATGTGCCTTTTCTATCTCATCCAACAAAATTACAGAATACGGCCTCCGCCTTACCCTTTCGGTTAATTGCCCGCCTTCTTCATAGCCAACATAACCCGGCGGAGCCCCTACCAGCCTTGATACATTAAATTTTTCCATATATTCACTCATATCCAACTGAATTAATGATTCTTCATTACCAAACATAAATTCCGTTAAGGCTCTTGCCAATAAAGTTTTCCCTACCCCAGTAGGGCCTAAAAACATAAAAGAACCAATCGGCCGGCGCGGTTCCTTAACCCCGGCTCTGGCCCTGCGTACCGCCCGCGAAATCGCATGAATTGGTTCTGCTTGGCCAATAACTTTTTTCGATAAATAATCTTCCATCTTCATTAATTTTTCTGATTCTTTTTGCTCTAACCGATAAGTAGGTACTCCTGTTATTTGTGAAACCAATTTAGCAATATCCTCTTCCTTTACCTCCGGTGAAATTTTATCTCTCTTTTTCCCCCATTCACGCCTTAAATCTTCGAGTTCAAAACGCAGTTTTTTTTCTTCATCCCTCAATTTTGCTGCCTGTTCAAAATCTTGCTGCCTGATAAAAGCTTCTTTTTCTCTAACTATTTCCGAGATTTTATCTTCTATTTTTTTTACTCCATCCGGAGCAGTTAATATTGCAAGCCGAGACCTTGCTCCTGCTTCATCAATTAAATCAATAGCTTTATCCGGTAAGAACCGGCCTGAAACATAACGATCTGAAAATTTAGCCGCAGCTGCAAGAGATTCATCAGTAAATTTCACGCGATGATGAGCTTCATACTTGTCTCTTAAGCCTTCTAAAATTTGAATTGTTTCTGATACGGTATTTGGTTCCACAAAAATCATCTGAAACCTTCTCTCCAGAGCTGCATCTTTTTCAATGTGCTTGCGATACTCATCTAAGGTTGTTGCTCCGATACATTGGATTTCTCCTCTTGATAATGCCGGTTTTAAAATATTTGATGCATCAATTGCGCCTTCCGCAGCTCCTGCGCCAACTAAAGTATGAAGTTCATCAACAAAAATTATTACATCTTTAGAACGTTTAATTTCTTCCATCACCGCTTTAATTCGCTCTTCAAACTGGCCTCTGTATTTAGTCCCGGCAATCATCAATGCTAAATCAAGTACTATTATCCTCTTATTGCGTAAAATCTCCGGCACATCGCCTCTCACAACACTTTGTGCCAACCCCTCTACAATCGCAGTTTTGCCCACTCCGGCTTCTCCCAACAGCACCGGATTATTCTTGGTTCGCCGCGACAAAATCTGGATTACTCTTTCAATTTCCGCTTTCCTGCCGATAACCGGATCCAATTCGCCTTCTTTTTGTAATTTAGTAAGGTCCTTGCCAAAAGAATCTAGAGCCGGGGTCCTCGATGCAGTTCTTTTTGATTGAGCGCGGCTCGATTCTGACACTCCCCCTAAAAGTGCAGCTATTTCATTTTTTGCTTTTTTGATATCTACCCCTAACGAAAAAAGAACCTGAGAAGCAATCCCCTCTTCTTCCCGCAATAACCCCAACAAAATATGTTCTGTGCCGATGTAATTATGCCCTAATCCCCGCGCCTCTTCGGTAGCAAGTTCTAATGCTTTTTTTGCCCGCGGCGTAAAAGGGATATCTCCTAAAACTGATGCTGTGCTGCCCGGCGACATCAGCTTTTCTATTTCGGCCCGCAGGCGCCCTAAATCCATACCAATATTTTGTAAAACAGCACAAGCAACGCCTTCTCCTTCTCGGATTAAACCGAGAAGAATATGTTCTGTGCCGATATAATCATGATTAAATCTCCTTGATTCTTCTTTTGCTAACACTAATACCTTTCTGGCCCGTTCCGTAAATCGATTAAACATCTTCCCCTCCTCATTAAAAATGAATATATTTAGCGAATACCTTTATTTTTAATGACATCGAGCCGACTTCCTCGGCGAGATGCCTTATACCTAATATTATTCTTCAACGAATACCTTTATTTTTAATGACATCGAGCCAACTTCCTCGGCGAGATGCCTTTATACTTAATGAAATTATTTAGCGAATACTTTATTCCTCGCCAGTCATAAAGATTGCTTCGTCGCTGTGCTCCTCGCAATGACAATATTATTTCATTTTTCATTAAATTTTTAACATTATCTAATTTTTTTAATTATAAACTATATTTGACTCCATCCTTCTTAGTTAATTTATGAAACTCTTTCATTATTTTTTTCGTAACTTTACCCGGTTTCCCATCCCCGATTTTTCTGCCATCGACTTTCACTACCGGCACAATTTCTGCAGCAGTTCCGGTTAAAAAAGATTCGTCACTAATGTAAAATTCATGCCTGCTTAACACATGTTCATGGGCAGGAATTTTTAATTTTTTGGCAAGGCCTAACACGGTGTCTCTGGTAATCCCGCGTAAAGTACCCATGCATTGAGGTGGAGTGTAAAGTTCCCCTCTTTTTATCACAAAAATATTTTCTCCGGTGCATTCCGCCACATAACCAAGATGGTCTAACATCAGCCCTTCCTGATGCCCGGAATTTATTGCTTCTATCTTTGCTAAAACATTATTCAAATAATTTAAAGATTTTATTTGCGGGTTTACCGCCTCCAGTAAATTTCTCACTGTAGGAACGGTTACTATTTCCATCCCTTGTTTATAAAGTTCATTCGGAAAAAGTGAGATTCTATCAGCTATAATAACTAAAGTATGATTACCCTTACACTTTCTGGGATCAAGGCCAAGATCACCCTCGCCTCGTGACAAAATAACCCTGATGTAGGCATCTTTCAATTTATTTGCCTTAATAGTTGTAATTATTGCTTTTTCCATTTGTTTCTTGGTAAAAGGAAACTGCAGCATTATCGAATGCGCTGATTCATAAAGACGGCCTATATGCTCGTCTAACTTAAAAACTAACTGATTATAAGATCTTATCCCCTCAAAAACACCATCTCCATACAAATAACCATGATCAAATACAGAAATTTTAGCATCCTTTTTATCTACCAACTTCCCATTAAGATATACTTTCATCTTACTCCTCCTGTAACATTTTCGTAATCAAAACAACCAACAATCAAGGCACAATCGAAATAACCAAGATACAAGTTACAAGATACAAACAATAACCAAGATACAATAACCAATTTTCAAACTACCCCTCTGGTCTATGTTTGATTATTGGATATTGGGATTTGGAATTTATTTGCATCTTGTTTCTTGTATCTTGTATCTTTCCTACTTATTCTCCGTTTTTTAACTTTCCGTTCTCAATAAACATTACCCTTTTTGCCATTTGAGCTAACTCTATGTTATGGGTCACCAAAATTATAGTAGTTTTATCTTCTTTATTTATCTTATCAAGCAAAACTTTAATTTTTTCCTGCGATCCTTGATCTAAATTCCCTGTTGGTTCATCACAAAGAAGAAGATCCGGTTTATTCATTAAAGCTCTGGCAATAGCAACTTTTTGTTTTTGCCCTCCGCTTAATTGAGAAGGATAAAAACCACTTCTTTTTCTCAACCTAAAATATTCTAACAATTTATGAGCCCTTTGAAAAGAATATTTTTTTTTAACTTTAAACCCAGCTAAAGCTATATTCTCTAAGACGTTAAGCTCTTCGATTAAATAATAAAATTGAAAAACAAAACCAACGTTGCTATTGCGCCAATTCGCAATTTTGCTTTCCCGTTGTTTGTAAATATTTGTCCCTTTATATAAGATTTCACCTTTGTCGGGAGCTAAAATCCCCCCGATACTGTGCAAAAGAGTGGATTTACCTGATCCGGAAGGGCCGACAATAGATATAAAGTCTCCTTTATTCGCTGAAAAAGATACTCCCTCAATGGCTTTGACTTGATATTGATGCGTTTTGTATAATTTAGTTAAATTATTTACCGTAATTAAATTACTCATAACGCAATGCCTCGGTTGGACAAAGCCGGCAAGCTCGCAGAGCCGGCCAAATACTTGATAAAAATGAAATAAAGACTGCCACTAACCCAATAATTACAACTTCACCTAAATCTACAATTATCGGAAGATATTCAGTAAAAAAGATCTCTGCGGGCAGCTTAATAAAAGGATAAGTTTTTAACAAATAACATAATCCCAACCCCAACAAGATGCCCCCTCCTGACCCCATTATCCCTAAAATTAAACCTTGCACAGTAAATATCGATAATATCTTTCGGCTCGTAAACCCGATTGATTTAAGCACCCCAATATCTTTTGTTTTCTCCACCACTTTAACTGTTAAGGTAGCAAAGATGTTAAAGGAAGCAATTATAATAATTAAAGTTAAAATAATAAATAAAGCAATTTTTTCTAATTTTAAAGTAGCAAATAAGTCTTGATTTGAATCAGTCCAAGTTGAAACTAAAATTTCAGGATTGCTTTCAGAAATTTTTTCTGCTATTTTATCCGCCGCAAAAGGTTCTCTAACCCGTAATCCTAAAAAAAGATGATAGTGGGGTGAAAGGCTTTTTACTTTCTTTAAATCAGCAATTAAATAATAATTATCTACATCATAAAGGCCGGTCTCAAAATAACCTCTAATCTTCTCTTTTTCTAAAGATAGTTTCTTTTGCAAAGGATAAAAACTAATTGAATCTTGTAAATAAAACCTCCTCTGCAGCCCTTTTCCCAGAAAAAAACCTGAATTACCAAAATCTTCTTTTATGTATTTGGCAAAAAAATGATCTTTAGAAAATTTTTCTAAATCAAACCCTCTTACTACCAAAGGGATGATTGTATCATCTATTTTTGCAAAAACTTGAGTTCGGGCCGACAAAGATGCCTCTTTGACTTCTTCTCTCTTTTCCATTTTTTTGGCTAAGCCGGATAAAACTTGCTCATCGGAAGAATCTATAACAACATGGTATTTGAACTTCATTATGCGTTGAATTAAAGATCCGTCGATTCCGTTAACAATTGACATTGCTACAATTACTGTAGCTACCCCTAAAACAATTCCGGTAATCGACATTAGCCCGATAAAGGATAAATGGCGAGCTTGGCCTCGAAAAAGATAACGAAAGGCAAGGAAAATTTCTGTTAACATTTTTTTTCTTCAGATTCTTGTTTTAACTTCAAGAGAGGAAAAAGAATTACATCCCGAATAGAAGGCTGATTGAGCAGAATCATTACTAATCGATCTATCCCGACTCCTAAGCCGGTTGCCGGCGGCATCCCGTATTGGAGGCTTTTTATAAAATCTTGATCTATTTTAGCATCAAGTTCTTTATCTTTTTGCTGGGCCAAAAACCGTTGTTTTTGCTCAACCGGATCATTAAGCTCTGAATAAGCATTTGCAACTTCAATGCCGGCGATAAACAATTCAAATCTTTCCACTAAATTCGGATCTTCCGGCCTTTGCTTTGCTAAAGGCGAAGTCCAAGTAAAAAAATCAATAATAAAAGCCGGTTTATCTTGAGGATAATTCTTTTCTATCAACTCTTCGCATAATTTAAGTATCTGAGTTCGTGACAATCCTTCTTTTAATTTTATTTTCTTGCTAATTTTTGAAACTACTTCTTTATATTCATCTTCGGGATTAATATCAAATTCTTTTTTAAAAAGGCTTGTTAAAGAAATTCTTTGCCAAGGAGCTGTAAAATCTATTTTTTTACCTTGGTATTCAAAGATTAAACTACCGCAAAATTTTTCTGCCAACTTTGTAAATAAATCTTCACAAACTTTCATCATAAACTGATAATCAAAATAAGCTGCATAAGCTTCCAGCATCGTAAACTCCGGATTGTGCCGCCTCGATAATCCCTCGTTGCGAAAACTTCTGTTTATCTCAAAAACTTTATCAAACCCTCCCACCAAAAGCCTTTTTAGGTAAAGTTCAGGAGCAATTCGCAAATAAACTTTATTTGATGTAGCGTTGTGAAAGGTTTCAAAAGGCCGTCCCGCTGCTCCGCCGGGGATATGATGCAGCATCGGAGTTTCAACTTCCATAAATGAAAGGTTTTCAAAAAACTTTCGAACCAAAGCCACTATTTCTGTTCTTTTTCTAAAAACATCACAAGCTTGGTCGTTAGCTATCAAATCAAGGTAACGCTGCCGATACCTTACTTCAACATCTTTTAAGCCATGCCATTTCTCCGGCAAAGGCCTGTAGGCTTTTGCCAACAATTTTATCTGATCGGCTATAACTGTAATCTCTTCGGTTCTAGTTATAAAAAGTTTACCTTCAACCCCAACAATATCGCCAATATCTAAGTTTTTGAACAACTCAAATTTTTCAGCCAAATTATTCAAACGGGCATAAATTTGAATTTTTCCGCTCGCATCAGCTAAATGAGCAAAACCCGATTTTCCGTGTTCCCGCTTCGAAACAACTCTGCCGGCTAATGAAACCGGTTTTTCTTCCCTGTATTGATTAACTATATCCTTGATAGATAAAGGCTTAGGAAAGCTGGTTTCCTGAAAAGGATTGCCAAATTTGTCTATATTTTTGTTAAAGGCTTCGTTTTCCATGACTTGCTGATTATATATAATATATAGGTAAATGTCAATGGGGAGCGATTCTAAGTGGTTAGCTCTTCTACTTCTATTTTTTTCTCAGATTTAATCGTTATCTTGATATCTTTTAAGAATAAACATTGATTTTGATATTCAAGCTTATTTTTAAATAGATCATTATTGAGGTCAATTAGTTTCTCTAGTTGATTCTCGATTACAACCACTCCTGACAATTTTGCATTTTTTAGAAATACCTTGCCTTCGATTGTCAAAAAATCTAAATCAATAGTTGAGGCTTTGCCAAAAGCTTCAATACAATTTTCTAAATCTTGATAAAAGGGACCTAAATCAAAACTGGGTAAGCTGTTTGATCTTAAATTTTCCAACTTAAAATTATTAATATCTAGCCTAAAATGATCCGAATAAGCATAAAACCAAAAATCCCAAGCATACTTAATCGGAGTAAAGAATTCTGTCCTTTGCTTTTTATCAATATTTACTATCACTAAAAAATTAGTAACTTTATATTTCTTAATCAGCTTTTTTACTTTTTTATCTTTATTTATTTTTATAAATCCGGCTAAATTTAAAAGAGTTGAAGCTAACGCTCCTTCTAATTGAATATAAGATTTTTTAGCTTGAATTTTTTCATTTTTAATTAAATCGGGACTAATAATCTGAGAAAATTTTCTGGCTCCAATTACATTGTATAAATCTTTTAAAAAAGATGAAATTACCGAATAATTTATCAGAGCAATATTGGTATTAAAATATTGTTTATCTGCTTTGCCGTAAATAGATTCATCAAATCCTTTTATCCCAATCTTTCTAAATATATCTTTTTGTCCCTGCTCTTCTGCCTGAGCTAACTCTAAAATTTGCGGTTTCTTGTTGCCTTCTTCGGTTATTTCCAAACCAATTTGGCCCCCTTTTTGATCAATTGGAGTTTTAGTTGAAGTAATCATAATAATCGGTATTTTATTTTTTGCCATAAATCCAATAATTTTTTGATCGGGAAAATTATTGGGGCCATCTCCGTTGTAAATTACCCTAATTAAAAGCTCTGCAAAAGAATTCTTTGCTTCGGCGGCATCTCCTAAAACCATCGAACCAAGCTGGCCGTGGCCGCCGGGAGCAACTCGCTTCATAGTCAGCTTCTTGCTTTCTTTATCGATAGTCGGTAGAGACGCTTGGACAATCATCTTTTTGGCTAAATCTATTTTTTTCTTTTTCGCAATTAATTTCCGGTAGGTTAATCCCTTAAAATTAATAGTTTCATCTAAAAATTCATTAATTGAATCAATGCTTTCTTCGTTGACTAGCTCTTCAATAATAATTTTTTTATAACAGGAAGCTGCATTTATAGCTTGTAAGTATTTAATCTCGGTAACATTTATTTTTTGACTAGAATCTCCTACCTTAATATCAAAATATAAATCTTCCCCTTTAGCCCCCAGGCGAGGCTTTCCTTTCCTATTGATACTTTTCCAAATTTTCTTTAAATAACTCAGCCGCGACAAGGATGAACCAAGTCCGGCGTCCATCGGATTACAAATAAGATTAACTTTTTTTGCAAATTTATTTAAACTGGAATCATCTCTAATCTGACTATAATCAACTACATTCAGCTCCTTGATTCTTTCTTTTTCACTAAGAAGTGCCGCGGGGATAAAATTATGGCCAATTTGAAGTTCTTTTTCTGCTTGCCAAAATTTTTGATACAAAGCATACAGGTACAAAACATCATAAAAAGCCAATCTTTTTATATATCCCACCAACTCTTCTGAAATACTGCCTTGCTTCTCCCGAATAAAATCAATCAATTCTTTTTGCGATGAATTCCTCATAACATTATAGTTTATCATAGCCAGAATCAAACCGCAATCCCCAAAAATAGGGACAAAAATAGGGACAGACACCTATTAAAATAACAAATAAATTTAATATTGAGAAAAAATTTTAGGGATAGATACAAGTAACTTTTTGGTATAATAATTCTCAGGATTTTCAAATATTTTGCTAGTTTCCCCTTCTTCTATAATCTTACCCTCTCTCATCACACAAACTTTATCACAAATATGCCTTACAACCGAGAGATCGTGGGCAATAAATATATAGTTAAGGCCTCTTTTTTTTTGTAAATCGATTAAAAGATTGATAATTTGAGCTTGAATTGATACATCTAGCGATGAAACCGGCTCATCTAAAACTAAAAGTTTCGGTTCAAGCACCAAGGCTCTGGCGATACTTATTCTTTGCCGTTGGCCGCCGCTAAATTCGTGCGGATAACGGTTCAAGATATCCTTCGACAAGCCGACATCTTCTAAGACTTTTACCATTTTTTTATAGATCGCTTCTTGTTTTATATTGTTTGAAAAATTTACTATCCCTTCTGAGATTATAGCAAAAACTGTAAAGCGCGGGTCAAGCGACCCAAATGGATCTTGAAAAATAATTTGAAAATTTTTTCTAATAACCTTCATTTCTCTGTAAGATAATTTTGTTATATCTTTATCTTGAAAAAAAACAGAACCTAAGTCAGGTTCAATCAACCTTAAAATCGTCCGCGCCAAAGTACTCTTCCCACAACCGGATTCACCCACCAATCCTAAAGTTTTCCCTGATTGAACCGAAAAACTTACTCCATCTACAGCTTTTACAAAAGCATTGTTTTTTGAAAACAAGCCCCTTTTAACCGGGTAATATTTTTTTAAATTTTTAACTTCTAAAATGTTTTCCATACTTATCTTTATTTTAATTGTTTTTATTAATGGAACAGGCAGGCCTGTTCCCTACTTTTATGCACCTCACCCAATGGCCTTCTTTTACCTCTGTTAGCTTGGGCCGCATATTTTGACAATCATCTTCTTTTATTTTACAACGCGAATTAAAAAAACATCCGCTCGGTTTTTCATCTGCATCAGGAACATCACCACCAATTGCTTTTAATTTTTCTTTTCTTTTTGCTCTTTGCGGTAGTGAGGCAAATAAAGCTTGGGTATATGGGTGCAGAGGCTCTTTGATAATCATATCTAGATCAGCTAATTCAACTAATTGCCCTAAATACATAACAGCAACCCGATCAGCAATTTGTGAACATAACGCAAGATCATGAGTAATAAAAATTAAACTAAAGTTCTCCTCTTTTTGTAATTTTTTAAAAAGTTCGATAATTTTTGCCTGCACCGTTACATCTAAAGCAGTCGTTGGTTCATCGGCAATTAGTATCTTTGGATTGCAACTCAAAGATTGGGCAATCATTACTCTTTGCGCCTCGCCACCACTTAAATTATGAGGGTAACTATTTTTCTGATCATATTTCAAACCTACTTTCAGGAGTAACTCTTCAATCCTTTTTTTTAAATCTTGTTGCTTTATATTTTTATGGTGAGCCCTAATAGTCTCGGCAATTTGAAAACCTACAGTATAAACCGGATTTAAGGCCGAATGGGGTTCTTGGAAAATTAGAGAAATTTCTCCGCCTCTAATTTTTTGCAGTTGTTTTTGATTCATTTTTAATAAATCTTTTTCTGCAAAGATTACTTTACCCTCTTTTATTTGGCCCGGTTTATCCACCAAATTAACTATCGAATAAGCTGTTACCGATTTTCCACAACCGGATTCACCTACCAGCCCTAAAACTTCGCCTTTTTTTAAATTAAAGCTAACTCCTTCCACTGCTTTTACTATTGAATTTTCTAATTCAAAATGAGTAGATAAATTTTTAACTTCTAAAATATTTTCCATAATTATTTTTTAATAAAATCAGCATGCGGGTCGAACGCATCCCGCAGGCCGTCACCTAATAGATTAAAGGCCATAACTGTAATAAAAATAAAAATACCCGGGATAAGTACCCAGGGATGCAGCCTAATTTGAGCAATCGCCATCGATTCTGACAATAAATTGCCCCAACTGGCATAAGGGTCTTGAATTCCGAGGCCGAGTAAACTTAAAGCGGATTCTCCTAAAATATAACCGGGGATTGAGATTGAGACAGAAACTATCAAATAAGAGAATGTATGCGGTATAATGTGTTTTTTAATTGTTTGAAAATGACTGCTGCCGAGAGCGCGTGAAGCCAAAACATATTCCCGTTGGCGCAAAGATATGGCCATCCCCCTAACCACTCGCGCCATCTGTGGCCAACCAATAAAAGACATAATAAACACAATAATAAAATAAATTTGTAAAGAAGTTAACGAATATGAAAACATACTCCGTAAAGAGAGCATTAAATAAAAACTGGGGATAACCATAATAATTTCAGCAAAACGCATCAAAAAATTATCAGTTTTCCCGCCAAAATAACCGGAAATGCCTCCTACAAAAACCCCAATTAATAAAGCAATAAAGACCCCTACTAATCCAACGGATAAAGAAATTTGCCCACCATAAATTATCCGGCTAAATAAATCTCGGCCGCGCGAGTCTGTCCCTAATATATTAAGATAAGCTGGATTATCAACTCCCAAAATATGGATATTAGTTTTAAATAAACCTAAAAATTTATAACTATCTCCTTTTGTAAATAATTTAATAGGATATTTTACAGTTTTGTCTTCTTTGTAAATCTTTTTATAAAATTGATTAAATTGATAACTTCGCTGATAAATAAAAGGCCAATTCCAATTTCCTTTATCATCAATAATATGAATTTTAGAAGGCGGTGTATAGCTAAATGCTCTCTTTTCAGTCTTGTAATGATAAGGAGCAATCATTGGCGCAAAAAAAGCCGATAAATAGAAAATCAACAACAGCCAAAAAGAAAACACCGCCAGCTTATGCTGCTTTAACTTTCTCAATCCTTTCCTGAAACTACTCTCTGACTTGTCTTTACTCTTCATCTTTACCTCTTTACCTCTTTACTTATTTACTTGTACTGAATCCTCGGATCAACCCAAGCCAACAAAACATCTGCGATCAGATAACCAATTATCAAAAGAGAACCAACCATCAACAGATTCCCGGCAAATAAAAATAAATCTTGTTTCATCACCGCCTCCAGCATCAGCGATCCCAGCCCCGGCCAACTACAAATAATTTCGGTCAAAGCTGCCCCGCTTAAAAGAGCAGGCAAGGTGCCGCCAAAAATTGTAACCATCGGATTTATTGCATTTCTGAGGGCATGGACATAAATAACTCTTTTTTCCGGTAATCCTTTAGCTCTGGCTGCAATTACATACTGGCTGCGTAACACCTCCAGTAAATTCCCCCGCATCAGCCGCTGCAGGCCGGCAATACTTGCGGTGCCGATAACTACGGTGGGAATAATTAAATGCTTCAATAAATCTATAAATTTCTGCGATAAAGATAAGTCATAATAACCTACCGAATGCATCCCGCCGGTAGGCAAAACCCCGGTTAATGAAACTAAGTACAAAAGAAGTAAAGCTAAGAAAAAATTAGGGATAGATAATCCAATAAATGATAGTAAAGAAAAAATTTTATCCGAAAATTTATATTGATGAACTGCACAATATATCCCAAGCGGAATTGCAATAAACCAACTAAATAATATAACTGACAAAGCTAAAATAAAGGTATTAAACATCCGGCTGTATAAAACTTCAAAAACCGGCCGATTATAAGTGAATGAATACCCAAAATCCAGGCGCAAAATATTTTTTATCCAATAAAAATACTGAACAAATACATTTTGGTCTAAGTGATATTTTTGCTCATAAGTTTTTATAGTTTGTTCTGAAACTTGAGGGTTAAGCCGGAGAGTATCAAAATAGTTCCCCGGAGCAAGATTGATACAGATAAAAGCAATCAGCCCCATAATTAACAAAAGCGGAATTAAAAATAATAACCTGCGTATTATATAACTAATCATTTTTTATATAGATTTCTTCCAAATTATGAAAAGCTCCCCCGTATGAGGTAGGCTTTAAGTTGCCAAACTTATCTCTTATTGCAAAGATATTTGCCGGCTGAACTGTATAAATTAAAGGCAGTTTGTCAGCCACAATTTCCTGCCAACGATCATATACAATTTTACGTTTATCTCTATCTAAAATTTGAACTCCCTTATTAAATATCTTATCAATTTCAGCCTCCCATCTAGTTGCCGGCTGCTTCTGTTTAGGGTACCACATATGCAAATGGCCGGATGAGCTCCAGACATTTTTGCCAAAATGAGGCTCAATCCCACCGGTTAGGCCAATTAAAATTGCATCCCAATTATAAGTTGAATCAAGTTTTGCCACAATTTGGTTAAATGCTAACGGCACAAAATTTACCCCAATACCTATATCCTCTAAATCTTTTCTGATAATATTGGCAATGTCGCGGCGCTGATTACTTCTGGCTGGCGCAAATAAATTAAATTTTATTTGGTTACCTTCTTTATCTTCTAAAATACCATCTTGATTCCGGTCGTAAATTCCGATATCTTTTAATAATTCTAAAGATTTTTCCGTATTATAATCATACTTTTTTACCTTTGGATTATGAAAAAAACCGGCTGATTCCGGCACGGGAGAATATTGCCTGTAACCGAGGCCGTTAAAAACAATATCAATTATCGCTTGCCGGTCAATCGCATAAGCTACTGCTTTTCTAAAATTTTCTTCATTGAACCAACCTAATTTTTGAGGGCTAATATAGTGTTTGCCGGTTTTAGGATTTATACGGTTGTTTTGATTAAAAACTAAAAAGTTAGAGCTTAAAACCGGCCCCACGTTATAAATTGTAAAATTCCCTTTTTTTTCGGCTGGTTTTATGATCGGATAGTCCTGGCCTCTTATACTTACATAATCAATCTCACCTTCCAGGAATTTTAACAAAGCAACATCTTGATTTTGGACTATAACATAGACTACTTTTTCTAAAAAGGGAAGCCTGCATCCGCCTTTACCTCTGCGCCAGTAATTTTTATTTTTCTCTAAAACTATCCTTTCACCGGAAAGGTATTTACTTAATTTAAAAGGGCCGGTTCCTACCAATTCCTCCGGCTTTGTGTTTATCCCCCAGAAGTAATTAAATTCATCTTTTTTTACCACATCAGCTAAGAGGTGTTTAGGTAAAATGCTTTGTGGCATCGCCCGCAAAAAAGGAGCAAATTTAGTAGGCAAATTAAACTCTACAGTAAAATCATCTATTTTTTTAACTTTTATAATTTTCCCCTCAACTGTAAAAATATCCCGGGCGCTGGTTTCAATCTCAGGATTAAAGATAAGCCGCCGGAAGGTAAACACCACATCATCTGCAGTAAAAGGCTCGCCGTCAAACCATTTTGCATCTTCTCTTAAATAAAATGTCCAAACCCTTCCATCTTCTGAAACTTCCCAGGCTTTAGCCAGGTTTGGTTCAACCTCTTGAGTTACACCGTTTGTTCTGGTTAGGCCTTCAAAAATTAGGCTGGTAATTGCGGTAGTTGAAGTTTCTTTGGCAACAATAGGGTTGAATGATTTAGGGCCGGATGTTGTAGACAAAATCAACTTTCCGCCTTGTTTAACCTGGCAAGAGTCAGCTTCGGCAGGGAAGCATAAAAAAGAAAAGAATATAAAAATATATAGACAAGAAAGTATGCAAACTATTTTCTTCATCGAATGAGATTTTTCCAGATAATAAATAAAAACCTATTTTTCCCATTCTATCACACCAACCTAAATTTTCTACACCTGTTTTGCCCTTCTCTACCTATAGTGGGAATTGTAATCCGGAACAGACACACTTTAGCAAGGTTAATTGTACCTGTCCCTGTTTACATCTGCTAAGTTGGTTATAGCCGGTAAAATGGCAATGAGTGTTATTATAGCGGATGTAAGAAGGATGCTT
>CAZSDJ010000001.1:19682-86307 GCA_964605645.1 uncultured Planctomycetia bacterium | reverse complement strand
TTACTGCATAGAGTTAGAGAAAATTAGGCCTATTTTTTGGGGAAACTCCAAAATTTAGGTTAAGGTTGAGGTTAAGATTGGGATTGAGATATTATCGTAATCTTGTCACCTACTTGGACTTTAGTTTGCCTGATTTTCCCTGAGGGCAATTCAATAGTAGTACTTGCCCCCCAGCAAACACTCAGCCGCCAGGGCCTCAAGCCACAAACTATTCTTTTAACCTTCATCTGCCGGCCCAAAAATAAAATATCTATTGGAAAACGCATGAAAAAAGTATGAATTGAAGGAGCTTGGTAAAAAATAAGAGCCTCTTCGTCCCTTATGTTTTTCTTAAACATTAAACCAAATAAACGTGAAGAAAAATTAGAAGCTACTTTTGCAGAAGAAGCTAACTTTGTGCCTTTGGTCACATTTTTTATATTATAAAGCATTCTTTAACTTAATTGATGTTTTTTTCGGTATCATCCAGGCTTTGAATTCTTTATTGATGCAGGCAAGTTTGGTTTCTGCTGAAACTAAAGTTAGCTCTTTTAGTTTTATAGTTTGAAAAAAAAGCAAAGAAGCAGTTTTAACCTTGTTTAGCTCAGTTTGAATATCAATAATTTGCCCATAACAAGCTGGCTTTTTGTAGCTAATATTTACCTCTTTTACCACAAACAGAATCCCTTGATTTGATAAATTCGAAATATCTATATTTTTATCTGCTAAAAATTCTGTTCTGGCTTCTTCAAAATACTTTAGATAATTAGCATAATAGACTACACCCCCGCAATCAGTATCATGATAATATATCTTTTTTTTAATTGCATGCATCTTGAATAAACTTATAATTTAAAGAAAAACCTAAAATCATAACTACCTCCCGACAGTTACGAAATCTTTCATATAATCTGGCACATCTATTTTTACTACCACCTTCTCTTTGCTGATTGGATGCTCTAATTGAATAAAATAAGCACAAAGAGCAAGTCTATTAAATTTTATCATAAAATCACGTCGAAAAGCATATTTTTTCTCGCCTAAAATAGGATGCCCCGCTTTAGCTAAATGAATTCTAATTTGATTGGTTCTACCTGTTTTTGGGATAAGCTCTAGGGGGGCGTTAATACCTATTTTTAATATCTTTGAAAAACTTCCTGAATTTTTTCCTTTAATTCCTCAACCTGAACCGGTTTTGTAATATAATACTCATCGTAAAGGCTGGCTGCTTTTATTTTTGTTTCCTCATCTGTTTTTGCACTCAACATGATCACCGGGATAGACAAGGTTTTTTCTGAACCTTTAATTTTTTTTAATATTTCAATGCCATCTATTTGCGGCATTATAATATCTAAAATCACCAAGTCCGGCTTTTGTTTTAAAATAATTTTAAAAGCTTCTTTTGGTTTTGAAACAGCAATAACATCGTATTCTTCTTCTAACTCAAGGTTTGCTTTCAAAAAATAAGTTAAATCTTCTTCGTCATCAACTACTAATATTTTCTTTTTATCATCACTCATTTTTACCTCCTTGCTCTTCTCCAATAATACCACTGGCACTATCTATGTCAAGTTTGCCCAACTACCGGTAAGATTACCTTCGCAGTCGTTCCTTTATTAATGTTACTTTTTATTAATAATTTCCCTTCATTGTTTTCTACTATCATTTTGCACATTGCAAGGCCCAAGCCAGTCCCTTTACTGTCTCGTTTGGTAGTAAAAAAAGGTTCGAATATTTCAGACAGATTCTCTTCTGGAATCCCTTCTCCTGTATCAATTATTTCAATCACATAACAATTTTTGACCTTCGCGAGTTTAATATTAGACGCCTTACTCCCCTTAATTATCAACTTCCCTCCTTTCGGCATCGCTTCTATCGCATTTAAAAAGAGATTAAATAAAACCTGTTGGATTTGATTTTTATCGCCAACTATCCCGATGGGCATCTCTCTAATTTCATTAATTATTTTTATGTTCACCAACGAAACTTTATACTTAAGTAAAGAAAGAGTTTCCTCGACTAATTGCTTTAGGTCAATAACTTCATTCTGTTTTGCTGATGGTTGCGCAAAGGTGAGTAAATTTCGAACTATACTATTTGCCCGTAGAATAGAATCTTTCACTTTAGTTAAAGCTAATTTAATATCTTTTTCCGGATTTTTAATTTTTTTCTCTAAAAATTCAATACCGCCCAAAACAACCCCTAACGGATTTTTTACTTCATGAGCAATCCCGGAAGCAAATCTCCCTAAAGCTGCCAGCTTTTCCGATTGAACTAAGCTTCCCTGGGCTTTTTTTAATTTGGAATAAGCTTCCCTTAAGATATGATTGCTATAAATACGTTCTTCTTCGGTGCATATCGCCGAAGCAATCACCTTTAGATTGTTTTGATCTCTCCTACTTGGAGTGTAATGTCGTTTATAAAAAGCAAAAATAACTCCTACCGGTTCGTTTTTAGATTTTATTGTTGATCCAATGCATGTTAAAAAATCATTACGGATAATATTTAAATTCTTCTTTACATATTTTGAATCAGTTAAATTCGGTATAATCACAAAAGATTGTTCACTTTTTAAGATATCACGGCCAATCGAATCTTCTCCTTCTTGATCATCATAATATTGAGGCGGATTATATTGAAAAAAAGATTTTAAAATATTATTTTTTTTGTCGTTTTTTTTGTAAAATACAGAAGAGGCGGCTGATATTTCTCCGTATAATTTTACTAACCTTTTAATATTTTCTTCGGGGTCACCGCTTAATCCCGAAAGGCATTTGTTTATATCTACAACTTGCTCTATGTCTCTTTTATGTTTAATCCCAACCGCAACATTGTTAGCTAAAGACATCAGATACTCATCTGAGTTTTTTGTTCTTTTTGTTGCCGAAAATACAAAAAGATCAAGCACTCCTACTAAATCACCTTGATACAATAAAGGGATACAATAATGGCTATGCGCTTGATTAGAATCCTTATCGGAAGATATCGGACAGCCTTTATTATGATCTGAAAATTGGATAGTTCTGTCTTCGGCAGCTTTGCCACAAATACATTTTTTAAAATTTACATTACGGCAATCTTCTACATGTAAAGATGATATATTATGCGAAGCTGTAAGTTTTAAGGTGTCGGCTTGATCTCCGATAAGAAATGCTATTGCTGCTTGACAATCTATAAAATATTTTTCAGAAACAATAAAATTAAGGACTAGCTTTATAAAGGTTTCTCCAGAAATATTATTAAAAGCTAATTTAGTTATAGCGTTGATGGCTCTATGGATCAAGTATCGATCTTTGACGCTAATATCTTCTCTGAGGCCTTCTTCTTGAATTTCGGCGATGCTGCTATCTTCTAAATTTGTATTACGAAAATTTTGTTCTTTTTGGTTGATTTTTTCTTTGGCAGTTTCTTTGCTATTATAATTTCGTCTTTTTCTAAATAATAAATAAAAATTTCCAGCAAGAATAAAGAATATCCCAATAAAACGAAGTATCAATTCCTGGAAGTCAAAAGGAAAGAATGCTTGCAAATAATTAACTTGGCCTGTCTGAAAGTAAAAGGCAGACAGGCTAAGCCAATAAATTAAAATAATTGTTAACAACATTACTATTTAAAAGTTTCCGATAATTAAGTTTATTATACTATAACCATTAACAAAAAGTAAATATTTTTAATCATAATTTATTTTTTAAATAAAATCTTGTATAAATATCAGAAAAAACTAAAATAATTTTATGTTTAAAAAAATATTAGCAATTACAAAAAACTTGTTCTTTCCTTTAACTTGTCTGCATTGCGGGATAAAAATAACTGAAAATCACCTTTGCCTTCCCTGTCAAAACCAAATAAAACTGCTTTTCCCCCCAAACTGCTACACACGATTAAAACTCAACTGTCAATCCCAAGACAGCCTTACGGTCAATAGTATCTGCACTTATCGCGGTCCAATGCGGAATTTAATCCATTCTTTTAAATATAATAATTGTGATTATCTAAGTAAATTTCTTTCCCAATTAATAATAAAACAATTAAAAACTATCAAATTCAACGCTTTATACTATGACTTTATCGTTCCTGTTCCACTCCATCCCTATAAAATAAAATTAAGGGGTTATAATCAAGCGGAATTAATTGCTTTTTATATTGCAAAATATTTTCAATTACCTTTAAAAAATGATATAATAATTTCAAAATATATTAAAAATTCCCAAACTAAGTTTTCTTCCCGAAAGCGAAAAGAAAATGTCCGGGGAAAATTTATAACAAAAAAAGACCTAAGCAATACAAATATAATCTTGATTGATGATGTTTTTACAACCGGCTCCACAATTTCAGCTTGTTGGCGATCTTTAAAAGAAAAAGGAGCAAACAAGATTTATGCAATTACTCTTGCCAGGTAATTGCTACTATTAATAAAAATGAAAATATTACGTAATTATATTTTAAAAGAATTTTTAACAGTTTTTGGTTTTTCATTCTTGATAATAAATGTTTTCTTTTTGGGAGGAAGCTTATATAAAATATCAGATCTGATAATACGAAAAGGAGTTCCTGTTGTTTCGGCATTAAAAGTATTTTATTTTGTTGCTCCCAGAATTTCAGAATATACTATCCCCCTTGCTTTTCTATTTGCAATTTTATTAGCTATAGGCAGATTAATAGTCGATAATGAATTAGTGGCGATGCAGAGTTCAGGGATATCATTAATTAAAATTTTTTCTATATTCTTATTAATTGGCTTAATTTTCTCCCTGTTTTTACTTTTTTTAAAAAGTACAGTGATCCCGGACACTAACTATCGTTATCACACTCAACTAAAAAATACTTATTCAAAAAACCTCCCGGCATTAATAGAACCCGGTGTTTTTTTGGATGAATTTAAAAATCATATTTTGTATGTTACAGATAAAAATAATCAAGATTTAAAAAATATTTATATTTATAAAACCGATAAAAAAGAAAACATAACAGAAATTACTTTTGCAAAACGAGGCAAATTTGTGGTAGACAAAAATATTTTAAAAATAAAACTTGAACAAGGTTTTCGGGACATCACAAATCCGGACAGTGAAACCGGCCCTTATCGCCTTAATTTTAAGAGATTTTTTATGGATTTACCTATTCAAGAAGATAAAAATGAAGTAATTAAAAAAGTGCCTAAAGATATGCGCTTAGAGGAATTAAAACAAAAAATAAATAATTTTCGTAAAAAAACTCAAAATCAAGTAGAAGCAGAACTACCGGCTGAAATTCTAGCTGAATTCCACAGAAGAATAAGTTTTTCCTTTGCCCCTTTGGCATTTGTAATTTTAGGTTTTGGAGTATCGATGACTATAAGACATCGAGAAAAATCAATTAACTTCATAATTGCTGCCATAACTGCAGGTATTTATTACCTCTTTTTCCTACTTGGCGAAACTTTAACTGAATATCATATCCTGCCTCCTCCCTTGGCGATGTGGCTTCCCAATATAATCATAATCTTGGCAGGATTTTTTCTTTTTTATAAATATGCGTATTCTAGATAAATACATCTTAAAAAATATCGCACTTTCTTATCTGTTTGTATTGCTTTTATTTACCGGCCTCCACTTATTAATAGATGTATTTTCTACTCTTTCCGATATCTTAAAAAATAAACCTTCACTGATTATTATTGCTAAATATTACATTTATTATTTACCTCTGATTATAACCAGAGTAAGCCCGATGGCGCTGTTGATGAGTGTATTATACATCTACAGCAATCTGGCTAAAAATAACGAATTGATAAGCATTAGGACTTCGGGTATCAGCAGCCCCAGGGTAGCTTATCCTGCTCTTTTTTTTGCAATCTTCATATCTTGTTTTGTATTCTTTCTGCAAGAAAAAGTACTTATTAGATCACAAACTAAAATGACAAACATTAAAAACCAACACATTGAAAAAGAAACAAAAAAATCTGAAGTAACAAATTTGGCTTTTAGCTCCGATAATTCTATTTTTTTTATTGAAACTTTCCTGCCTCAAGAAAAAAAATTAGAAAATATTATAATTTTTAAACAAAATAAATCAGGCAATCTTTTAAGAAAAATTCATTCTAAAACAGCTCATTATGAAAATGGAAAATGGATAGCTTATGATCTGGTAGAGTCTGATTTAAGTGATAGAAAAAGTTTACAAAGAGCTCCTACTATTGTAAATAGGGCAGTACTTTCTCTGTCAAAAAAACCAAATGAACTTATATTTGAAAAAAGCATGTTTACAGAATTCGCACCACTTAAAAAAATTAAAAAACAAATTATTGACCTCCAAAATG
Source organism: uncultured Planctomycetia bacterium (assembly GCA_964605645.1). Taxonomy (GTDB): domain Bacteria; phylum Omnitrophota; class Gorgyraeia; order Duberdicusellales; family 4484-171; genus PXAH01. The sequence goes on along the minus strand of CAZSDJ010000001.1, from coordinate 80,030 downwards.
TCACTTCCGGAAAACTTTTACGAAATTTAAAAATTGACTTTTATAAAAAAATTGCTTTCCCCTTTTCCCATCTTTTTTTAATTATTGGTTCCTTACCGGTTGCTCTTGAAATTAGAAAAAGAAAAGCTACTTTTGCAGCAGTAGGGATAGGCCTTATGTTTTCACTTTTATATTCTCTAACCGATTCAATAAGTATTGCTTTAGGTAAATCGGGGATGATTTTACCTTTTTTTTCTGCCTGGTTAGCTCCACTTTTTTTCGTAAGTATCGGGATAACCGGCCTCTATTTGATCCGTTAGTTAAACATCTAAATAAGAACGGGGAACTTCTTTAGAGATGCGAGTTACTATTTCATAAGGGATGGTTTTTGCCCAAACGGCTAAATCTTCAGCTTTTATTTCCTGATCATCATCTTTACCAATCAAGATGACGGTATCTCCTTTTTTAATTTTTTTGTTATCGCCTAGATCAACCATAATGTGATCCATGCAAATTCGCCCGGCAACATTAAATACTTTCCCCTGGATTAACACTTTCGCACAATTTGATAGAGCCCAAGGATATCCATCAGCGTACCCCACAGAAACAGTTGCAATTCTTGTGTTTTTTTTCACAACAAATTCCGCTCCATAGCCTACAGTTTTGCCGGGAGGAACTTCTTTGATAAAAATTATTTTAGCTTTAAAACTTAAAACCGGCTTGATACTTATATTTAAATTATTTGAAGGTTTAATCCCATAAAGAATTAAACCCGGCCGCACCATATTCAAATAAGAGTTTGGATAATTGACCACGCCCAAGCTATTAGCACTATGATAATATTTAAAATTTATATTTTTTCCCTTAAGATCTTTTATTAACTTTTGAAAGATATCTAATTGCTTATTCGTAAAATCAGAATTCGAGTCAGCCACGGGAAAATGAGTATACATTCCTTCTAGAGCGAGAAAATCTAATTTTTTTATTTTTTCTAAAAAAGAATAAATTTGATCAGGATAAAATCCTAACCTTCCCATGCCAGTATCGACTTTTATATGGATTGGAATAGTTTTATTTACTTTTTTAGCTTCCTGATTTAACTGACAAGCAAAATCATAATCCACAATTGTTGCTGTTATTTGAAAACGAATAAAAAAAGACACCAACTCTTTAGAAACAGTACTTAAAAGAAGGATTTGACCCCGATATCCATCTTCGCGCAACACGATCGCTTCATTGATACTGCCTACACCAAAATAATTAATACCTTCTTCATAAAGTTTCCGAGCTATCGGGATCAAGCCATGGCCATAACCGGATTGCTTTAATATCCCCATAATTTTTACACGCTTGCCTACAATCTCTTTAATCTTTTTTATATTTTGAGAAATCGCACCTAAATCAATATCCACCCAAATTGGCCTTTTCATAGAATATTCTTTTTACTCCTCTTGCGCACCTGACAATCCATAGGATGCAAGTACAATGGCTTTATTTTTTTTAAGTTATAGCTTATTTTACTTAAATCTATTTGATCAATAAGATACCTAGACTCGGGATATATATCAGTTGGGCAAAATCTTACATTTTTATCTATTTTTTCAGCCTCTTTTCGTAAAAAAGAATCATAGGTAACAAAAAAATAATTTTTTCTCTTTTTTATGCAATCTTCTAATTTCATAAGCTTTGGTTTGGCTTGTTCTTGAAATCCATTGTTAGTTGATGTAAAAAATCCTGCATAAATGAGATTTTTCTTTGCATCAGAAATAACAGCAATTTTTTTTATATTTTTTCGCAACGGATAAGCACAAGCCGAAAAGCTGTTTTGAGAAAATATTGGTTTGTTCACAGCTAAGGCAAAAGCTTTAATTATACTAAAAGAAATTCTCAAACCGGTAAAAGAACCCGGCCCTGACCCGATGACAAAAAAATCAAAATTATTTATACTCATTTTTACTGTTTTTAAAGTTTTTTTTAATTTAGATACAAATAAAGAAGCCCCTTTTTCAGCAACTCGATTGTATTCATAGAGAAGTTGATTATTGTTTACAATACTGTATGATATCTTTCGAGAAGAAGCATCAATCGCTAAAATATTCATAAATTTTGAAGTTTGTTTTTACTATATCCTTTTTGTGAAAATGACAGTTTTCTTTTGTCCATATCTAAAAACAGAAATTTTACAATTAAACATTTATCCAGACAAGGTTCAATTTTTTTTCCCCACTCAACAAGAGATATGCTATTTTTATTAAAAAGATACTCTTCAATATCTATTGAACTAAAACTTTTTTTATCCAACCGATAAAGATCTATATGATTAATTATTATTGTATCAATTTTATATCTTCTTACCAAGGTAAAAGACGGGCTAAGCACATCTTTTTTATAGCCCAAACCCTGAACCACCCCTTTAGAAAAGGTAGTTTTTCCGCTTCCTAATTCTCCTTCTAAAAGAACAATATCTTCTTTTTCTAATAATTTCGAAAAATTAGCCCCCAAAGATTTTGTTTGCTTGTCAGATTCTGAAATTATAGTCATTTGATCACCTTTTTAATATTTTTTTTACAAGGTGCATGAATTATACCTTTATCAGTTATTATAGCGGTAATCAATTTTGCCGGAGTGATATCAAAAGCAAAATTAAGGGCTTTTGTTTTTTTTGGACAAGTTAAGATTTTACCTAATATTTTTTTAACTTCCAGCTGGTTTCTTTCTTCGATAATAATATCTTTACCGGTTGCTAAACTCAAATCAAAGGTACTTTTAGGCGCAACAACATAAAAAGGAATTTGATGATAATTAGCCAAAACCGCTAAATTATAAGTACCGATTTTATTTGCCACATCTCCTGATGCAGCTATTCTGTCTGCTCCTAAAAAAATCTTATCTATCCGCTTCTTTGCCATTAAAAATGCAGCTGTATTGTCGGTTATCAAAAAAGATTTTACTCTTTTTTTATTGAGCTCCCAGGCAGTTAAGCGTGAACCTTGAAGAAGTGGACGAGTTTCATCTACATAAACTGTTATTTTTTTACCTTGTTTTTTTGCTGTAAAAATTACACCTAAAGCTGTCCCTTGGCCGGAAGTAGCCAAAAATCCAGTATTGCAATGAGTTAGAATATTTTCATTATGCTTTATCAACTTTGCCCCATAATCCGATAGCTTCTTGCAAGTTTCAATATCTTCTTTATGGATAGTTTTAGCTTCTTGGATAATAACTTTTTTTATTTTACTAACAGGTTGTTGCTTGTTTTCCGCTGCAACTTTATCTAATCTATTCAAAGCCCAAAATAAATTTACTGCGGTTGGCCGAGCTGATTTCAAATAATTAAGTATTTTTTTAAATTGATCAAAAAAAATTGCTTTTTTATCAGACAGCCTGTCTAGATGAACACAAATACAATATGCAGCAAAAACACCGATTAATGGTGCTCCTCTAACTTGAAGTTCTTTTATTGCTTTCCAACCTGATTTTATAGTTTTGCAGCTTTCCCAAACTTCTTGGCTGGGAAGTTTTGTTTGGTCCAGATAAAATAATTTTTTATTTTTAAATTCTACCGATTTCATATTTTTTTAAATACTTTTTGTGCATTATCAAAAACTTTTTCTTCTAGTTTACTTCTGGAGATACCTTTTAATTCTGATGCATAACAATAAACAGATTCTATATCCTCGGGGCTCGACGGCTCTCCTTTAATTCTCATATAAGGAGAATCTGTTTCGAGCAGTAAATTATTTACCGGGCACTTTTGCAAAGAATCAATAATTTTTTTATTGCCCCTTAACAGATTAAGTGAAAAAGAAGCAAAACCTCCTCTGTCTATAATTTGAGCTAAAAAAGAATAGGAGTAAGAAAAGCAATGAAAAACTATTCTTTTGTAATCAACAAAAAAATCATCAAGAATTGCTAAAATCCTTGGCTTGTTTAAATCATTGCTGCCATGCCGGTTATGACCATCTACTCGGTAGTGAATGAGCACAGTTAAATCAGTTTCTTTTGCTAAAATAAGCAATTTTTTAAAGATAGCTTCTTGCTGATCCAGAGAAAGGCTTGCTTTGTAATCCAGTCCAATTTCACCTAAGGCAACAATCTTACTGTTTTCCTTGATAATTTTTTTATATTTTTTATAAAGTTGATCGGAAAAATTATGATAGTTGAAAGGATGAAAACCCAATGAATTATAGATAAAAGGGTACCGGTTTGATAAATGAAGAGAATCTTGACTCGTTTTTAGATCGATACTCGAATCAATGAGTTTATTGCCTTTACTGCTAAAATATTCAACAACATCTTTTAATTTTTCTTCTGATAATGAATTAAGATGGCAATGTGAATCAAGTAACATCAATTCTCGGAAAAAGTGGCTTTTCTTTTTTTATTATGAAATTATCTACACTAGCCCATTTAGCTTCCCGGGTGGAAAATGAAATATCTTTTATGCCTAATTGCTTTTGGATAGAATAAGAAGTTTTAGGCATAATCGGATAAAGATATATTGAAATAATTCTAATCCCTTCACAAATAGCATATAAAAAAGAATCTAACTCTTTCTCTTTTTGTTCTTTCTTTAAAATCCAAGGCTTTGTATCTTCAATATATTTATTAATAACACTCACCAATTCAAAAAGAGCATCTAAGGCTTTATGGAATTCTCCTCTAATTATAAACTGATCATAATTGTTCTCTAACTTGTGGATACTTTTTTGAAATTCTTGCGGCATTTTTTTGAAAACAGCTTTAACTTCTCCTTGATGATACTTTTGCGCCATATTTAAACTGCGATAAACAAGATTGCCTAAATCATTGGCAAGGTCAGAATTAATACGGTTAATTAAAGCTTTTAAAGAAAAATTACCATCTGCCCCTACAGGAATTTCCCGCATCAAAAAATATCTGAGGGCGTCTGCCGATAAATTGCTATCTCTTCCTAATAATTCAGTTAATTGGCTAATTAAATCAAACGGATTTACAATATTACCTTTTGATTTAGAAATTTTTTCCTCTTCTATCTTCCACCAGCCATGAGCAAAAATACATTTCGGAATTTCGAGATCTAAAGCTTTGAGCATAATCGGCCAAAAAATCGCATGATGGCGAAGAATGTCTTTCCCGATAAAATGAATATCAGCCGGCCAAAAAGTATTAAATTTCTTTTCATCAAAATCATAACCAATCCCGCTAATATAGTTGATCAAAGCATCAAACCAAACATAAACAACATAATCTTGATCAATAGGTAAATCTATCCCCCACGAAATTCTTTTTTTCGGGCGCGATATGCATAAATCGGTTAAAGGATGATTTTCGAGAAAGCCATTTACTTCGTTATAACGGATTTTTGGCCGAATAAACTCGGGATTATTTTTTAAATACTTCTTAAACCACTTTTCATATTTAGATAATTTAAAAAAATAATTTTCTTCTTCAATTTGTTCGGTGTCCCGCCGGCATTCCGGGCATTTTTGGCCTTTTTCAAGTTGAAGCTTAGTCCAAAAAGTTTCACAGCCAACGCAATAAAAAGCACTGTATTTTGATTTATAAATATCTCCTTTTTGAAAAAGTTTTTCGATAACTTTTTTTACAACCTGAACATGATTTTGCCAGCCAGTACGTACAAAAAAATCATAATCTACATTTAATTTAGGCCATAATTGTTTAAAAATATCTACTTTACTATCGATAAAACTTTGGATACTAACCTCTTCTTTGTCAGCGGCTTTCTGAATTTTTTCTCCGTGTTCATCGGTTCCGGTTAAGAAAAAAACATTTTCGCCCTTTATCCGCCTAAACCTTGCCATACAATCACAGATAATGTTTGTATAAGCATGCCCAATGTGAGGGCTTGCGTTGACATAATAGATTGGCGAAGTTAAATAAAATTTTTTCATTTTAAAATTGTATTTTTTCTACTCTTGCATCTTCCAACTCTACATGAATTATTTTTTTTAACACATTAACAGAAATAACTTTTCCTTTACCTTGCTTGGTATTTATTTTTTGGCCTTCTTTAGGTAACTTTTTTGATAAATCTTTATAAATCTTATATTCATAAGAAAGGCAACACATTAACCTCCCACAAATACCGGATATTTTACCGGATCCTAAGGGAAGTTTTTGCTGTTTAGCCATTTTCATAGTTACCGGTTCGAAACTTTTTAAAAATCGACAACAACATAATTTTTCCCCGCAAGGGCCAAACCCCCCAAACAACTTTGCCTCATCACGAGCTCCGATTTGACGCATTTCAATTCTTACTTTAAAAACCTTTGCGAGTTCTTTGACTAATTCACGAAAATCTACTCTCTTGTCAGATATAAAATAGAATATAAGTTTTTTCCTATCAAAAGAATACTCAGTATCCACTAATTTCATAGCTAAATTATAATCTTTTATTTTTCGTTGACAAAGTTTCATCGCATCGTGCGCTTCTTTTTTATTATTTTTTAAGATACCTTTATCTTGATCGTTCATTTTTCTGATAACATTTTTATAACTTGCAGCTTTTTTATCACCAAGCGGCCGGCCTAATTCACTGACTTCAAGCACCTCGCCATAGTCATTGCCTCGATCGGCCTCAACCAAAACATAATCATGAACTTTTAAAGCAATTTCTGCTTTATAAGTAGTTAATTGTCCCGCTTCTCTTAACCTTACCAATACTAATTGCATTTTAACCTCGTTTTAATTAAATTTAGAGCTAAATTCATATTAATTGTATCAGAAGCTTCATAAATTTTAAACATATCTTCTAATGCTACCATATTTTCTGCGAAGCTTGTATCCAAAAATAACCCTTCTGTCTCTTGATCAACATCAAAACCTAAATCAATTTTTAATTGTTCATGTAGTAATATGATCAAAGTCTCTAAAAATAAAGAAAAATCTTTTCTTTTTTTAAAGCCAATATAATTACTTTCTAACATCTCTTTTACTTCGTTTTTTGATTTAGTTGGTTCTTGTTTGGAATACGGCAAATATATTTTTCGGCATCGCGAAATTATTGTTGGCAAAACATCTTCCAGCTTATTACAAATAAGGCCAATAAAAGAATTTTTGGGAGGTTCCTCCAGCGTTTTTAAAAATAAATTCGCTGCTTCTTTTGTTAATTTTTGAGCATCTTTTATGATTAAATTTTTCCTTGCTGCATAATAACTTTTACGTGATAAAAATCGAATTGCTTCTCTAATTTGATCTATCTTAATGCTAATCCCCTCCGGATCCACAATTAGCAAGTCAGGATGCTTGCGGTCTTGAATTCTTCTGCAATTCCAACAACGACTGCAATATTGATCTGATTCGGTACAATTTATTAATTTTAATAAATCATCAATAATGGAAGAATGATTCCCTATAAATATATAAGAAGAAGCTATTGTTTTATTCATTTTTAAAAGATGAAAATAATCAATAATTTTTTTGGCTGGTTTCATATTAAAAAGTTACCCTGTGAAATAATTTTGCTGCATTTTTAAATAAAGGCAAAATTGCCGCTTTGCGGCATTCCACAGGGTATTCTACAGAATTAGCATTTCGAATATCCGCAAGCATCACAAAGAAGGCAACCTTCTTGATGACGCAAAGCAAACCCACAATCCGGACAAACACCTACCACGTTGTGGGAAGATTTACCTACTGCGACTTTTTTAGACATTGTTTCTTGAGATACCGGTGCCGGTTCAGATTTAATTTTAGCTTTTTGGTCAACACCTCTCTTTTCAAGCACTCTTGATATAGCATCTGAACAAGAAAATATTTTTTTACCTTTATCCCAAGAAGGAGAAGGGCACCTAATCCCTTTTAATTGCTCAACTATCACTTTAATATCTATCCCTCCGCGCAAAGCTAAAGAAACTAATCTCCCTACAGCTTCAAGTTGAGAAGCCGCACAACCACCGGCTTTACCCATTTGGGTAAAAACTTCAAAAAAGTTGCCATTTTCATCTTGATTTAAAGTGATATATAAATTACCACAGCCGGTAGTAACTTTTGTAGTTGTACCTAAGATAACTTCCGGCCTTGGTTTCGGATAAGGCACAGAACCTGTCTCGGCTTCAACTTGTTCTTTAACTTTTTCTTTTTTGTTGTCAATAGTTAAAACTTGGCCGCTTCTACTGCCGTCACGGTAAACTGTAAGCCCTTTGCAGCCTAACTTATACGCTAACAGATAAGACTCTTTTACTTCATTTAGTTCAGCGGCAGCAGGAAGATTAATCGTTTTAGAAACTGCATTATCTGTAAATTCTTGAAAAGCAGCTTGCATTTTTATATGCCAAAAAGAAGAAATATCCATAGCCGTTTTAAATATCCGTTTTGCTTGTTCGGGAACTTCACCAATCTCTTGAATACTTATCCCCGATGCAATTTTTTCCATAAGTTTTTTAGAGTAAAAACCTTTCTTTTTAGCATAATACTTAAAAGCCGGATCAACTTCTAATAATTTTTCACCATCTAAAACATTGCGAAAATAAGATAAAAAGAAATTTGGTTCTATCCCCGAAGAAGTAGGCCCGCTAATAATACTAATTGTACCGGTTGGGGCGATTGTAGTTAAGGTGGCATTGCGAATCTTTATCCCCTTCTTCCCCCAATTACTGCCTTGCCAAGTAGGAAACTCTCCTTTTTTAGCAGCTAACTCAATTGAAACCTTTTGAGCTTCTTTTTGGATAAAACCCATTACGTCCTTAGCTAAGCTGATTGCTTCTTTGCTGTCGTAAGGTATTTCCATAAAGCCCAACATTGTTGCCCAACCCATAATGCCTAAGCCTATCTTTCTGGTTTTTCTCGTATTTTCAGCAATTTGCGGTAAAGGAAATTTATTGGCATCAATAACATTGTCGAGAAAACACACACTGGTTTTAACAGTATTTTTTAGCTTTTCCCAATCGAGTCTAAAACCTTGATCAGTTTCTTTAATCATTTTATATAAATTTATAGAACCTAAATTACAACTCTCATAAGGTAAAAGAGGCTGCTCGCCGCAATCCCGGGAAACAAAACCATTAGTAATAAAGGAGTATGTCTTTGGTTCGGTTAAATCATAGACCTGCCTTTTACCCACATATTCTATACTTTTTACCCTTTCTTCAAATCCATCCTTATAGTAATTCAACCCCTCTAATCTATCTACTGTTTCTTGATGCTTATTGTTTATAAAACCCACCTTCTCCAGAAATACTTTTAGGTTTGTTCGAGAAATATTTAATTCATACAATACACCATCTAATAAATATTGCTTTTGCTTGCCTTGTCTATTTACATATCTAAACCCAAACCTCTGCTCCCTGCTTCTATCGTATATTCTTGATTTAATCCCTAGATTCAAAAGAAGCAACTGGGTATCCTTCAGCAGCTTTAGCGATTTAGAAGTCAACCTAACATATCTCATTACATTCTTCCGGCAACAAACAACAGTACCGTCGGCACTGAAAAGTCCCCTTAGAAAACCGGTTACAGCTTCGTAAGGGGAGCTAAAAATACTCTCCGGAACTCTCTTGTCTCCAGCCTTCACTGTTTTTACGCCAAGCTTATCGAAAAAAGCTGCGAAATATTTACTGTGATAGGAAAGATGCCAAACAGTACTCTTTCTTCTTACTTCTTTTATTTTTCTTCCATAGTAACTATTAAGTATTCTTTTAAAATAAGGCAGTAACTTTTGATCATCATTTCCAAAAGTCAACCCAACCCTGCAATTTTTACCATCCTTTATGATCCAGCCGTCTCCCAGCATGTACCCTAGGACCTCTCCTAACTCCTTACTCCACTTTGTGGGAAAGTTAAAGTTATATTGTACACCGTTACCCCCTCTAAATTCTTTTTCCGGCAGAAATGGCAACCTGTAATCTTTATTAAATAATCCTTCTTGGGGCTGGATATAAACTTTATCCTTACCTATCTCTAAATCGTTTACATCTTTATACCCATCTTCGGTTAAAAGCCCATGGTCAGCTGTAGCAACCACCTCGTAACCAGACTCTGTCACTACCTTATAACATTCTTTTAAACCGGTTCTGAAAGCTTTTGATATTTTCTGCAATGAACATTTTCTCTTAGCTGCAACAGCTAAATTCAAACCGCAACCGCCTAACTCCAATACCGATTCATCAACTAGAATCTTTAAACCCCCTTCCGGGTAACTGGCAACAAGCTCAGACATTCGCATAAGCCCTCTCTCTGTAGATACAAGAGCGTCTCCACTTACACATGGATTTGTGCTCTCTACATCACCAAGATTAGGGGTGGGATTATCTTTATTTATTTTATCAATAAAAACTATCCCCGGTTCTCCGTTGTTATATGCACATTTTGCAATTCGATTAAAAACCTCTACCGCATCAAGACTCCCTACAACGTTTTTATTTTTTGGATTTATCAAATCATATTTTTGATTACTTAAAACTTTTTCGATAAATTGATCAGTAATAGCAACTGAAATATTAAAATTTGATATATCACCATCTTTAGTTTTACACTCAATAAATTTTAAAATATCCGGATGATCTATCCGTAAAATCCCCATGTTTGCGCCGCGCCTGGTACCGCCTTGTTTCACAGCCTGAGTTGCAGCATCAAAAACCTTCATAAAAGAAACCGGGCCTGAAGCAACTCCGCCGGTAGTTTTTACCACACTGCTTTGCGGGCGAAGGCGAGAAAAACTAAAACCGGTCCCGCCGCCTGTTTTATGAATCAGAGCAGTTGACTTTATTGCATCAAAAATTGATTCCATTGAATCTTCTACCGGAACTACAAAACAAGCTGCTAACTGGCCTAACTCTTTTCCGGCATTCATCAGAGTAGGTGAATTGGGCATAAATTCTAAATTTTCCATTACTTTGAAAAAAACATTTTCTAATTTTTTAATTTCTGCCGGGCTAGCTCCATATTTTTTTTCAACTGTCGCAATAGCTTTTGCAACACGTTCCAACATTTGCTGAGGATTCTCAATTATTTCACCTTGATTATCTTTCCTTAAATACCTTCTTTTCAAAACAACAATGGCATTTTTAGAAAAATCTAACTTCTCCTCCATAACTACCTCCCGCAATTTTTACTTATTTTAAAAAAATATTTTTTGATGAACTAAAAGATTTCTTTTGCTGATTGGATAAAAACAACAAAAAATTTATATCACAAAAATAGATTAATGTCAAGAAAAATACTAAATATTGTATATATTCCAGTTAAAGAGCACTATATGTAGGAAAATTTAACTTGAGCAACCTTTATTATTTGAGAAAATCTACAGTATCTCTAATAATAAGTTTAGGTTCAAGGACCAATTTTTGGGGAGTAATTTTTTTATCAACAGTTTGCTTCAGTATTTTAACAGCTTCCTGCGCCATTTTATCTATCGGCTGGCGCACAGTAGTAAGCATTAAATTGCCATATGAAAAATTCGGATTATCATCGAAACCAATTACACTTAATTTCTTCGGTACAGCTATTGAATTTTCATCAGCAAAACTCAATGCCTCATGAGCAACCTCATCACTGCAGCAAAAAATGGCTGTGGGAAAATTTTGGCAAGAAAATAACCTCTCTAATTCTTCTCTGGCTTTTGCCCGGGAAAAATTTGTTTTACAAATGGAATTTTCAGTTTCTTTAATCCCGTGTTTTCCTAAAGCAGCTTTAAATCCTTCTATCCTTTGGCGCGCACATTGAACTTCAGTGTCACCGGCTAAATGAACTATCTTTTGATGGCCATGATTAATTAAAAATTCAGTCGCTTCATATGCTCCTTTGTGATTATCGACAGCTACAAAACTCACATCTTGATCAGAAAGTTCTTTATTTATTACAATAACAGGTGTTTCTTCTTTTTTTAATCTTAACAATTGCTCTTTATTGGCGATAATGTCGGCCATTATCACCCCATCAACCAAAGAAGAATTAAAGTTATCTTTATTGCGATAGATATTCAAATGCATATCAATCTCTTCCTCATCTAGGGCCGCAGCAACTTCTCGGATAATTTTTAAAGCATAAAAAGAATAGAATATCCCTTCGTAACCGGGGATCACCAAGCCAAAAGTATTTAATTTTCCTCCGGCTAGGCGGCGAGCGTAAACCAAGGGATGGTAATCTAATTCTTCAACAGCTTTTTCAATTTTGCGGCGGTTTTTTTCCCGTAAATGGAGGGATTTATTAATGTAACGAGAAACAGTGGCAATAGATACCCCTGCCCTTTTTGCGACTTCTTTAATGGTAATTTTGGATGGAGACACAGAAATTTATCTACTAATTACAATATCGCCTTCTTTGATCTCAAATCCGCCTAAGGATTCTTTGATGTCGGCTGCTGATATATTCTGCCTGGTTTCAATAACTTCCAAGGTAGCAATTTCCCGTTCGCCCCTCATCACTTTCATCAATACACCAGGATTGATCCCGGATGATTCGCCTAAATCTAAAACGACAAATTTTTCTTGCGGATTAACGGCAATAATCTCGCCTCTTAAGCCAACAAGCCCTGGTGACTCCGGTTTAACTACAATCGGCGGCAATTCAACTGAACTCGACTCACCGGCAACTGCTTTCCTACCCTCTTTTATAGTTTGAGTTAAATCAGTTTGTAATTCACGAAAAGCTAGCGATTTTTCTCGCAAAATATTTTCCGCATCGGCTAAATTATCTTCAAGCTTATTTTTCTTTTCTAAAGTTTCCCGCAACTTATCTTGTAAACTGCCTTTTTGCTTGTTCGCAACTATTAATTCCCTCTTTAGGCTGGTATTTTCATTTCTTAATTTTTTAACTTCGCTAACTGCTTGGCCTCTGTCCTCACGCTCAGCTACCAAGTCCATACTCATAACCCTTAAAGCTCTTTGTTTAGTTTTAATTTCCTGTTCCAATCTTTCTTTTTCTTTTTCAACTTGATCTGTTTTTAAACTTAATTTTTTATTTTCTTGTTTTAACTCTGCAACTTGACTTTGAGTATCAAGGATTTCACTCTTAAGATTATCCAGCCTAGCTTCCAACTCTGCTTTTTTCTGAACAAAATCAGCCCAATAATCATCATCTTGGCCGGAAGGAGCGGAGACGCTTCTAATTTGCCCACTCTGCAGCTGTTGCTGCAGCTTTTCCGCTAACATATCCCTTTCTTGTGCGGCTTGCTGATATTGCTCTTTTAAATTATTTCTTTCTTGTTCGATTTGAGAAAGCTGTTGATTGATGGTGCTCAATCTCTGGTTGAGCTGCCTATTTTCTTGATTAGTTCTCTGATAGCGCTCCTGCAAAGTATTGTTTTCCTCTTGCAAAGAACTATTGATTTGTTTTAATTCTTGGTTATTTTCTGAAAGCTGCATGTTCTGTGTGTAAAAATTATAAGCAACAAAGCCAACCCCTAAGATAATGACTAATAATACTACAGGAATAAGTTTTGTTTTATCCATTAATCCTCCCCTTTTTATTTACGATTTTATTCATTTTGTTAATTATAACATTGCTAATATTGGCTGTAAAGAGTTTTATTATAATAATTTATAAAAATTTAAAATTTCTTTCGATAATAAACTCGAAATATGTGTTGAGTGTCTAAGGTCGGGACCCCTCCCCCAAAAGGAGTATAGGTTGATTCTAAAATTCCCCCGGCACTACCTACCCCATACTGCGCAATCAACTCGCTACTTTCTTCTAAGCGATACCTTAATTCAGAAAATACCGTATGGTGGGTGCGTTTAACGACACGTGCATCATCATTTAATTCAGATATATCATTTACTTTCGAATATACATATCTAAGATAAATTCCAATTTTTTCGGTGGGAAGGTAACTGGCCGAAAGCCCAATGTGATTCATATTCTCATCGATAATTTGGGCCCAGTAATATTCATTACGGGTATAATCAAGGTAAAGGTTAATTTTATCGGTAGGCCGAAATCCTAGGCCCACTTTAAAAATATCAAAGTAAGGATAAGGCGGTAAAGGGAAATACTGATTATGATAAACTTGAGGCACTATTTCACGATAAGTCAAACCATTGCTATTATAAGTATCCACATAAGTAGAATTCAAAATACTTCTAGGAAAATTATCATAAGCTAAAGTTACATCATTGGAGTGCTCCCAGGTAAAATTTAAATTCAACCACTTAAAAAAATCATAATTTGCACCTAGGCTAACTGTCTTTAAGGAGGGGTCTTTACCATCTTCAATTTGATCGTTTTTATAATAATCGCCAGTTTGGGGGTCAAAGATAAAAGGATCAATACCGGCAACAGTTTTAGGCATCTTTTGGTAAATACCTAAAAACTTTGTGGTAAGTTTATCAGTTAGTTTAAATTGGCCTTCAAGCCTAGCAACATTTTCAAGAAACTTACCATTGACATCGTGAACATTGCGCAGATCAAATAAAGCATCTAACCGATCATCAAAAAGATTTTCCCACTCCACCCGTAAGCTAATCACATCGCGGCCATAATCAATGCCATCGCCAATTCGAAAAGGCTCAATATCATCCCAACTTAATGACGGGCCATATAAACCACCCATCCGATAAGATTCAAAAGGTTCACGAAAAGTAATATGCCTTGACCAATACTCGTCGTCTCTAGTTTGACGATAGCTAGCTAAGGCACTTTCAAAACCTTGGTCCATATGAGTTAGGGATAATCTCAGTTTATAAAAAGATTCATTCTTTTTTGGTTGCACCCCAAAATAATTTTTACCAAAAACCCCTCCTGATGAATTAACTAAACTAACGTGAAAAGCATTCCCTCGTTTTTCAGTTTCATAATCGGAAGTTCTGTCTGCTTCGGTATAAGAAGCAAGCCCCTCTAATAAAAGTTCTGTGTTATCCCCTAAACTAATATTTGCATCTAAGCCAAATACATTATTAAAAACATCTAAAGCTCTTTTGTTATACCCAAATTTTCCGCCGTAGGTGAACCCTAAAACAATATTATCTAAGTTTAAATATTTTGCTCTTAAGACTGACTCCCAAGTATTAAAACTGTCATAATCTTGCCAGAGCTCTTTAGGAGAAGCCGCCGTAAAATCAATATTTATGCTTTCTAAATCGTAATTAAAAGCAAAACCGCGCAAAGCAGTGAGACGGGTCCCGTAAGAATCACGCGTAAAATAAGCTAAAGCATCGTCCCAAGAACCTTTAAAAAAATCCTGAGCCGCAGCACCAGAATTATAATGTCCTGGATTCCAATTAACAAGCCATTGTGATTCTTCCCAGTAAGTTCTGTTACCGGTAACTTTAAGCGGGTCATCAGAGATATAATCGGCATCTTCTAAAGCAGCCGGAAATACTTTTAAACTGAGCGGGTCACTATTGTAATTAAAATATAATTCTCGCAATGGCCAAAATTCTCGATCAATATCTAACTCAGAAATTGTAAAAGTATTTGTATTAACGCTAGTAATCGTTACTGGGTGTGTTTTTCCATCAACTACTTTTATTTCTGGTAAGGAAAAAGAATCTCCTAAGAGATTAGTGTAAACAGTATCATTGACTGTATAACGGTTATTCGACCAATAAAATATTTGAACATCTGCAGTATCTCCTCCAGCACCATTAACAGATATTTTATTAGTTTTGCCAATAAAACTCCAGGGACTAATATCAAAATTACTGTGGAAATTCCAACCTTGTTCTTGAGGGTAATCTAACTGAAATGATAACCGGCTAAAGATTGCCGGATCAAAAGTATTTTCGCGACGGTTGTAAGCGGTATTATCAAGTATCCGCCAATTTTCTTCATTTAAGTCAGCGTTTGCCCTTTTCCAGATAGTTTCACCTGACTCAACCCCAAAACTCAATTGATAATCACCTTTTAAAGAAAAGTTAGAAGTTTTTTCTTCCTCTGTCTTTTGATCAGAACGAGAATGATCATCTCTGGGGGGCGCTTGATAAACCCTACCCTCTGATTCTGGCGCTATTTCCGAATACTGGTTAAGTGTTCTCTCAATGGCTCTTTGCCGTAACTGCCTCAGGTATTTTTTTGCTGCCTGATTAGAAGGGTTAACTTGAAGGGCTTTTTCAAATTCAGTCTTTGCGCTTTGGAAGCGGCCTTGATTTAAAAATTGCTCACCAATTTCCACCAAATACGCATCGCCGGAAGCAGCAATGACTATCGGGATATAAAAAAAGATGGTAAGAAAAAATAAAACTTTCTTCATCTGCCTTATTTTATCAAAAAAAGTAAGCGTTTACAATAAATATTATCTATTAAATACCTTATTTTTATCTACATTTTTTGGCGGCCGCGACTTCCAGCGGCGGTGAACCCAGCTCCAATGATCCGGCCTGGCTTTAATCCACTTTTCAATAATTTTTGTAAAATTAGCGGCATTAAGCAGTATCGTTTCATCCTTATCTTTGCCCTCTATTAAATCTTCTTCCGGAAAAACTTTTAGGCCGTGCCTTTTGCCGCCTTTCCTATATATATAAGAAGGCACCAAAGCCGCCTTAGTCCGCAGAGACAAAATTATCGGCCCGGTTGGAGTTGCCGCTAATTTATTAAAAAATTTAACCCAGACCCCGCCGGTGCCAAAATTTAGATCCATCAGAATTATTACAATTTCATTATTATCCAAAGCATTGATAATCCCCGATACACAAGCGCGGCGGGGATAAACAGAGATATTTTTTACCCCGGCATCTGTCCTTAATTTATGAAAATGGCTTTCTGCATATTGATCCCGCATCGGCCGCGTCACCAGATTTACCGGATAACCCTCTGCCGCAAGACGTAAGCTCATCAACGGAAAATTTCCATAGTGAGCCGTAATTAAAATTACACCCCTGCCTTTTGCTAAAGCTTGATCTAAATTATCCTTGCCTTCAATTTTAACCGGTTGATGCATTTTTTTGACATTATTAAGGTAATAAATAAGTTCAAAACCGCCTTCGGTAATAAAAACAAAAAATTGCTTAGCAATCTTTTTTCTTCTTTCTAAACTATAATGGGGAAAGGCTATCGCCAGGCTATCTAAGGCAATTTTACGATGACGCCCTAAAACCAAATAAGCTAAAGACCCTAAAATTTTACCGAAGAAAAGATTTACCGGAAGCGGCACCGCCCCGGCCAAAAAAGTAAAAGTTTTGATAAAATACAGGCCAATTTTTCTTCTTAATAATTTCTTTTTTTCTTTTTTATCCATGGCAAACAAATTATAACAAAGCTTTTGGTTTAATCAACTTTCTTCTTAAAAAATATAATTGTTAAAAAAATAAAAGCCAGTAAAACAAGCCAGCCTTTTCTCTGATTGTAAAAACTTCTTTTTTTTCTTGTTGAAATTATAAAATCTTCCTTAGCCCGAATAAATAATTCTTTTTTATTTTTACTCAGTTTTGTTACATAACCTTGCGGCGATACCCAGCCGCTAATCCCCGTGTTTGCTGCTCTTACTATCGCTATTCTATTTTCTATAGCCCGTAAAGCCATGATCGATAAATGCTGGGTCGCTTCCGGTTGGCCGTAAAACCAACTGTCATCAGTAATGTTTATCAAAAAATCTTTATCCCTGGCTACATTAGCTACATAATTTGGAAAAATATCTTCAAAACAAATAAGTACCGAAAATTTTTTATCGTGATAACTAAAAACCTTGGCTTCTTCTCCCGGTGTGATATCACCAATACTGTTTAAAACTTTGATAAATTTTAAATATCTTCTCAAAGGAACATATTCTCCAAAAGGGACAAGATTGATTTTATGGTATTGATCAACTATCCGGCCGCTTTGATTTAAATAGATAGCAGAATTATAATATTTTTTTTCAATTTCAGTTATAGCCCCAATCAAAATATCTCTATCAATTTTGTTTGTAAAATATTTAAGCTTTTTCCTGCCGGCACTATCCAAGGTATAAGGCCAAGCAGCTTCCGGAAATATAATTAAATTTCTTTGAGGAGTTTTTTTAGCCAACTGGGTTAAATCTTTTAAAATATCAAGCTTCTTGCTTTCATTTAATAAATGTTTATCTAAAATATTGGTTTGAATCAGAGAAACTCTAACTTTCCCGTTAGTTTTAATTTTATTAATTTTATAAACTGAATAAGTTATAATTACGATAAAAATAAATAAAATAACTCCTAATTTTGGCAATAACGCTTTCTGAAAAATATTATTTTTTTTATTTTTACTTACTGATAATGCCTGCCAAATTAAAAAATTTATGAGAACTATCGTAAAACTGATTAATTTTACACCCCCTAAGTCAGCAATTTGAATTAAATAAAGATTGTTAAACTGAGAGTAACCTAAATTTGCCCAGCTAAAATCACACCAAATACTTTCTTTTAAAAATTCAATTGCTACCCAAAGAAAAGGAATAGTTAAATATTGTAAAGGGCGCTTTATAAAAAAAGTCCCGAAAAAATAAAATAAAAGCAGCAATAAAGATAAATAAATTACAAGCAGGATAAAGCCTAATATCGATACATAAGCTATCCAATAAAGCGTTAGGCCATAATAAATAAATCCGAATATTAAAAAATAAATAGCTCTCTGTGGGGAAGCTTTTTTATCTAGTAAATAAAAAAGCGGGACAAGCGAGATCCAAATTAAAAAAGAAAAATCAGGAAAGTTAAAGCTTACAGCAACCCCTAAACCACTTAAAATTATAGAAATTAATTTTTTCATTTTACCGGCCGCAGCATTTTTTGTATTTTTTGCCGGAACCGCACGGGCATGGATCGTTCCTGCCTACTTTTTTAGTTGTTGCTTTCGGCGCCTGCGGCTTCTTTTTGACTGGTTCTTTTTTTTGTAAAGGTGAATATTTAGAATGAACAAGATTTTTCCGGCCTTCGCCAAAAACCTCTTTTTTTTCTTCAGATCTAATTTTTGCTTTATAAATCAACCCTACTACCTTATCTTTAACGGATGCAATCATTTCTTCGAAAGCAAGAAAAGTTTCTTTTTGATATTCTACCAATGGATCAGCTTGCGCGTGGCCGCGCAGGTGAATCCCCTCTTTAAGATGATCTAAAACCAGTAAATGTTCTTTCCATTTTGAGTCTAGTGCCCAGAGGCAAATCATCTTCTCCAACTGGCGCATCTGCTCTAACCCCGCCTCTTTTTCTTTTTGACTGTAAAAATCCTTTGCCTTTTCTTTTATAAAATTAATTGCACTGTTTTTATCCAGTTCAGCTAATTTTTTAAAATCTAATTCTAAATTAAATTTTGACTTAATCCACCCCGTTAAGCCCAAAAGGTCTATTTTTTCGCCAAAATAATAAGAGACATTCTTTTCGATAACTTCTTCTGTCATATCAAAAATCATTTCACGGATATCTGTGCTTTCTAAAATTTCTTTTCTTTGATTATAAATTACTTCTCTTTGTTTATTCATTATGTCATCATATTGCAAAAGCTGCTTTCTGATCTCAAAATTATGCCCCTCCACCCTTTTTTGAGCAACCGCGAGGGACCGGGTAATCATCCCATGCTCAATCGGCTGGTCTTCGGGAAAACCTAAGGTACTCATCAAACTATAAATGCGCTCTGAACCAAAAAGGCGCATCAGGTCATCTTCTAGGGAAACATAAAACCGCGAAGAACCCGGATCTCCCTGCCTGCCGGCCCGGCCGCGCAGCTGATTGTCAATTCGGCGAGCCTCATGGCGTTGCGACCCTATTATATGAAGCCCTTCGGCTTCAACTACTTTTTGGTGTTCTTGCCTAAACTGTTGCTTGTATTGATTGTAAAATTCTTGATATTTATTTTCATAATTTTCATCTTCGCCGTCAATATTGTTGCGGCTTAATATATCTTTTATAAAATAGTCAAGGTTTCCTCCCAATACGATATCAGTCCCTCTGCCTGCCATATTCGTTGCAATAGTTACAGCTTCTACTTTCCCGGCTTGAGCAATAATATGAGCTTCTTTTTCGTGGTATTTAGCATTTAATATATTGTGAGTAATCCCTTTTTTCGATAATAAAAAAGAAAGAGTTTCAGAATCTTCGATAGAGGTAGTGCCCACCAGCACCGGCCTCTTCTTATGATTGCACTCGCTAATTTCTTCAATCACTGCATCGAACTTTGCTTTTTTTGTTTTATATATTCTATCGGGATAATTGCTCCTGATTAAAGGCTGGTTGGTCGGGATCACTTCTGTATCTAATTTATATATATGTTTAAATTCTTTCGCTTCAGTGTAGGCTGTCCCGGTCATCCCCGCTAATTTATCATACATTCTAAAATAATTTTGCAAAGTAACTGTAGCCAAGGTCTGGCTTTCTTGCTGAATATTTAAGCCCTCTTTCGCCTCAACTGCCTGATGCAGGCCGTCTGACCAACGCCGGCCCGGCATCAGGCGGCCGGTAAATTCATCCACAATCATTACCTTACCGTCTTTTATTATGTACTCTTTTTCCCGGTTAAATAAACGATGCGCCCGCAAGCTTTGATTAATGTAATGCATCCAAGGATTAGATTGTGAATCCGGAGCCTGATCGTTAATGTTGCCTACCCCTAAAAAACGCTCACACTTTTTTTCACCGGCCGGAGTTAAAAAAGTGTTACCTGTCTTTTCTTCAGCAATCGCGTCAAAATTGCCTTCCAATTCTTCCGGGCTAGTTTTTACTTGTGTTCCATCTTTGTTTTTTATGGTAATAGTTTCATCTTTATTTTCAAAACTTTGAATAATCTCTTTTATTTTTAGCTGCCGCACTGCCTTGTCAGCTAAATAATATTTTTTAACAAAACTATCCGCCGGGCCTGAAATAATTAAAGGAGTTCTTGCTTCATCCACTAAGATTGAATCCACTTCATCGACTATTGAGTAAAAATGGCCTCTTTGCACCATGTCATCCAGGCTATTTACCATATTATCTCTTAAATAATCAAAGCCAAATTCATTATTAGTCCCATAAGTTATATCGCAGCTATAAGCTTCTTTTTTGTCTTGTTTATCCATATCACTTTGGACCACACCCACAGTTAATCCTAAGTATTGATAAATTGGCCCCATCCACTCTGAATCTCTTTTCGCTAAATAATCATTAACGGTAACAATATGAACCCCGCGGTTAATTAAAGTATTTAAGGAAGCGGCTAACGTCGCTACTAAAGTCTTTCCTTCCCCCGTTACCATTTCAGCTATTTTATTTTTATGCAATACGATCCCGCCTATAATCTGGACATCAAAATGCCGCATTTGAACGGTTCTTTTGGCAGCCTCCCGTACTAAAGCAAAATAAAAAGGTAAAATTTCATCAAGGATCTTTTCTCTTTGTTGATCATTGTTTTCTTTTTGTAATCTATTTTTTATTAAATCTTTAAACTCGTTGGTTTTTTCTTTAAAATAAGAAGCTGGTTTATCTCTTAATTCCGGCTCAAAAGAATTAACTTTACTTACAATTAGAGATAAATTGGCCACTTCTCTTACCGAAGGCGTGGGTAATTCTTTATTTAATGTAATATTTACCTTTGGCCTTAAATTATTAATTTTTTGCTGTGCTCTTTTAAAAATAAATCCTTTAAGCATATTAATCCTTTTTTTGCGTTTTTAAATATCCCCACATAAAATCATCAAGTTGGCCATCTAAAACCGCTTCTGCATTATGATTTTCCACACCGGTTCGATGATCCTTAACCAAAAGATAAGGGTGAAGGATGTAAGACCTAATTTGGGAACCCCATTCTATCTTTCTTTTTTTTCCTTTGATCTTGTCTAACTCAGTCTGCTTGGCCTCTTCTTCTTGCTTGTACAATTTAGCTTTTAAAACTTTAAGCGCTGCATATTTATTTTGATGCTGAGATCTTTCGTTTTGACAACTGACTACAATACCCGTAGGAAGATGAGTAATCCTTACTGCAGAATCTGTAACATTAACGTGTTGGCCGCCGGCGCCTGAAGCTCGATATGTATCTACTCTTAAATCCTGCGGCCTAATCTCAATATCAATATTTTCTTTCGCTTCCGGGATAACATCAACCGAAGCAAAAGAAGTATGCCTTCTGCGATTTGAATCAAAAGGAGAAATCCTTACTAATCTATGGACCCCTCTCTCTGATTGCAATAATCCGTAAGCTCGCTGCCCTTCAATAAAAAAAGTTATATTTTTTACCCCCGCTTCATCCCCTTGAACTTGATTAACAACTTTTAAATTAAAATTTTTCTCTTCGGCCCAGCGAAAATACATCCGAAACAACATTGAAGCCCAATCGCAGGCTTCTGTACCTCCGGCTCCCGAGTTAATTTCAACTATTGCATTTGCGTGATCGAACTTACCTGAGAAAAGAGTTTTCAACTCTAAACAGCGATATTTTTTTTCAACTTGCTTCATTTCTTGGTCAATCTCAGACTCCAAGGAAGCATCTTCAATATCAATAAATTCCTGTAATTCTAATAATTTTTTATTTAAATATTCCCATTCTTCCACATCGTTCTTTAGATTTTTAAGTTTTTTAATTACCTGGCTGGAAGAATTATTATCTTGCCAAAAATCAGGTTCTGCCATTTTATTTTCCAATTTCTTTATTTTTTCTTTTTTTTGATCTATACCTAATATCTTTTTTAAATCTTTAGCACCCTTTTTTATTTCTAAAATTCTACTCTTTTTATCTTCCATATAAATTTTATAAATTTTAATTACTACTTAGATAAGATTATTATTACGCAGTTCTATCTCCAGGTCCTCTCTTTGATCTGAATACTCTAAGGCGACTTGATAAGTTATTTTTTTTGCCTTAACTAATTCAAGCAATGATTGATTAAAGGTGTTCATCCCGTAAACATCTCCTGAAGCTATGTATTTAGGAATTTCCCAAATCTTATCCTCTCTAATCAACCTTGCTATCGAAGGGCTCAAAACCATAGACTCACAGGCAGGGATAAGCCCGCCTCCCTCTTTGGGGAGTAACCTTTGAGAAAACACCCCTTTCAAAAGCCTCGAAAGTTGGCTTATAATTAGATTATGTTGGTGAGGCGGGAAAAAATTTATAATCCTTTCTATAGTCGAAGATGCATTCACGGTATGAATAGTAGACAAAACTAAAACCCCGGTTTCAGCTGCAGTCAAAGCTGCATGGCAAGTTTCTGCATCTCGAATGTTACCGATAAAGATCACATCCGGTGAATGAAACGCAAATTGTTTTAAAGCTTCCTTATAGTCTCGCACATCTTTGCCGATTTCTCTCTGATTTATCATTGAAAGTTTATCTTCAAATGTAAACTCTACAGGTTCTTCGATAGTAAGGATATGATACCCTAAACTTTTATTTATGTTCTCTATCATGGTGGCAATGGTAGTTGATTTGCCGGAACCGGTTGTTCCTGTTAACAAAACTAAACCTCTGCGTTGTCTTGATAAATTTCCCAGTACTTTAGCTGGTAAATTTAATGCTTCAAAAGAACTCAGCCTTAAGTCAATTTTCCGAATTACAATAGCCGGTGTATTCCTTTGATAAAAAATACTTATTCTAAAACGCCAATCTTCTTTATACCAAAGAGTCAGCTCGCAATTTTTTTTATTTTCTAAATCTTCTTTTGCTTGGGCATCCGGTATTTTTTTTATTAAATCTCTTACCTCTTCCGGTTTTATTTTATTTTCGTCTAAAGATTGCACTTTATTCTCTATGCGAACCCTTAAAGGGCCGCCTGCTCTTATAAATAAATCAGAAGCATTCTTGTCTATCATTATTGTAAATATGTCCTCTATGTTCATTCTTACCTCCTAACTCTTCTATCTCTGGCAACGATTCGCTCGAGATTTATTAAATTACTGTCTTTTGTTGTTATATTCTATCATATCTTTTCTGTCTTTCTCAAATTTTATTAATTTTTTATTCAGGTTTCTTTTTATCTAACTCCCTTTTTCTTCTTCGCAAAAGATGATAAGCACGGGCAAAGCGATGGGCCTCATCTCTGATCCTTTGCAGAAGGTGCAAGGCAAGATCACTTTTTGCAAAAATCTTAGGTTTATCCTTGTTCGGAAACCAAACCTCTTCGTTTTTTTTCGCCAGGCCGATTAAAGCTATTTGAATTTCTAATTTTTTAAAAACTTGAGCTGCCGAAACGACATGGCCTTTGCCGCCATCGATCAAAACTAAATCAGGTAACTTCTTTCTTTCAGCTTTTAAGCGAGAATATCTTCGCAAAACAACTTCTTCAGTTCTCTTGTAATCATCAATTCCTTTTACATTTTTTATTAAAAAACGCCGATAACTGCTTTTGTCAGCAGCAGCATCTCGAAATACAACAACCGAACCGGCAGCATCTGTTTTTCCCAAAGCAGAAATATCAATAGCTTCAATTAACAGTGGCAATTTAGACAACCCCAATCCTTTCTTTAAAGCTAATAATTCATGCAGGCGCGGGCGCCCTTTATAAATATTTTCAATGGCATAAATTTTATCGCGAACTTGAGCTGCTTTTTCATATTTTTTTAAATTAGCTAATTTTTCCATCTTCTTTTTATAACCAGCTATTAACTCCCGCCTCTTACCTTTCAATATTTTTTTTATCGCTTTAATATTTTCATTGTATTCTGATGGACTAATTTTATCAGCACAAGGCCCCGGGCACAATCCAATATGATAATACAAACAAAGATTACGCCGCCTGCCGCGTCGGGAACAAAAAGGAAATATTTTGCGAATTAATTTTAAAGCTTGCTTCAGCGGCGCCGCATCGGTATAAGGCCCGTAAAAAAAACTATTTTTTTTATGTTTAGCTCGTGAAATAAAAACTCGCGGATGCTTTTCTTTAGTAATTTCTATATAGGGATAGCTTTTACTGTCTTTTAAGGAAATATTATACTTTGGTTTATGCTCTTTAATTAAAGCTGCTTCTAAAATTAAGGCCTGTTGCGGGCTTTCACACTCGATGTAATCGATACCTCTAACTTGTTCAACCAGCATCTTATTTTTTCCTGAAAGCTTTAGATTAAAATAAGTAGCTACTCTTTTTTTCAAAGAAGTTGCTTTACCTATGTATAAAATACCTCTTCTTTCTGATTTCATAATATATACACCGGGGGTATCGGGAAGTTTTTTTATCTTTTCTTTAATACCCATTGCCAAAATAATTTAATTTGTTTTATTTTTAAGATATATCCGCCTAATAAAAAAACAAATAATCCTACAATCAAAACAATCCCTAATTTTAAATATTTATTAAAAAAAACTAAATCCCATATTAAACGAGAAATAATTCCATGAATTAAACTTAGAATCAGAACTTTAACAAAATAATCCTTAATCCCCTCCAAAGTAATACCGCCTATTTTTTTAGTTAATAAAAAATAAAGCAAGAAAAAATTAAGCATTGCGGCCAGGCTGCTGCCTAAAGCTACCCCTCCTACCCCCAACGGAAATATTAATATCCCGCTTAAAATTATATTGGCTAAAAGCGCTAAGCCTGCACTTTTTGCCGGTGTTTTAGTATCGGCTAACGCGTAAAATGAATTAACCATTAACCTTATCCCGCAGAAAAAGAACAAACCAAAAGCATAAAAGAAAAGTACAGATGAAGTCATATTTAAAGAATAAAGGTCAAATTGGCCTCTGCCAAATATAACGTTAATTATCCCCCTCGGGATAAAAAGAAAAATTATTGTAATTGGCAAAATAAAAAAAATCAGATTTTGAAAAGAAAAAGATAAGAGTTCTTTAAATTTATTTAAATCTTTCTGTTTATGGTAAAAAGATAAATCAACCATAATTACTCTCGATAAAGATAAAATAATCAAAGCAAACGGAAATTGGATCAATCGATTTGCATAATAGATAGAAGCTAAAGCACCTTGGCCCACAAGAAAAGTAAATGATGAAAATATCGTATCCACCAAAACACTTAAATGATAAATAATGCTTGAAAACAATCTTCCCACAAAAAGCTTAAACATTCTGATGATCTCACTATTAGCTAAAGCTTTTTTAAGATTAAAAATGGGCCGAAAACCTTTTTGATAAATAGCAAAAAATGAAAATAATAATTGTACGGTTCCTCCCACTAAAATAGAAAAAACTAAAATCTCAACCCCTAATGTTTTCCCAAAAGACAATATTCCTAAAATAAAACAAAGGTTTAAAAAAACTGGAGAGATAGCCGGTATAAAGAACTTTTTTAAAGCATAAAGTATTGAAATAAAATTTGAAGTTAATCCAATTAAAAATAAGTAAAAAAAAGTAATTTGGGTAAAAGATACTGCTAAATTGAATTTATAACTTTGAGCGATAAAGCCGGGAGCAACTAAAATTACAAAATATTTAGCAAAAATAATGCCGATAACAGTAAAAATGATAAGAAAAAAACTCAATACACAAATTAAATCTTGCCCAATTGCCAGCATTTTTTCTTTATCTTTACGATAAGCAGCCAGAATTGGAGTCGCAACCGAATCAGAAAATCCTTCGGCAAATATACTTCTAAAAAGATTGGGGATACGAAAAGATACTAGAAATGCTTCGAGGCCGGCTGATGTCCCAAAAAAACTTGCAATTAGAACATCCCTCACAAATCCAAAGATTCGGGAAACCAAGGTTCCCGATCCCATCAAAGTTATATTTTTTGCTATTTTTCTAAACATTGTTTTTTTTAAAAAAAGCTTGACATCTCGCTTTGATTTCTATACAATCTTTTCACTTAACAAAGGAGGGATCATGCCGCAAAGAAGAGCAGCAGAAAAAGCGCTCAGGCAAAATGAGCGAAAACAAAAAAGAAATCGCAAAACTAAGCGAGAAATTAAATCAGTATTAAAAGAATTTAGAAAATCGCTTGATGAAAAAGATTCTGATTCTAGTAAAAAAATTCTCGAAAAAGCTTATAAATTATTAGATAAAGCCGCTTCAAAAAATGTAATCCATCCTAATAAAGCAGCCAGAAAAAAGAGCCGACTCTCTAATTCTCTAAGCAAATAACTTAATCAAAAGCCTCTCCAACAAAAGCCGCACATCAATATTACTTTGCTTCAATGCCCTATCTGCTTGCCAAAGCTGGTTGAAAGCTTCTTTTCTTTTTTGAGATTCATGAAGATAGGAGAATTTACTTGTAATTAACCCCAAAATTTGAGTTGCCAGTAATTTATTATTTCCTTTTTTACTCAATAATTCTTCTAAGATAAATAAACAAGAGTCTAAATCACTTTTATATAATTTTTTTCGAAAATCATCAAAATTTACCTCCAGCGGCTCCGGCCTAAATTGATGGACGGCACCTTCTTCAAATAAATAATTAAAAAAATCATCAGTGAGCATTTTTTTGTTTTTTTGCAATTTTAAGTAAGGTAAATCTGAATCAAAAATCAAATAATTATTTTTTAATATTTTAGTAAAATTATCAATTATGAATTTTCGAATTGGTTTAACTAAACTGGTAAAATCCTTAATTAATATTATTTTTTTCTTTTGAAAAGAAAAAGTAAAAATCAAATCCTTAAAAGATTGCAGGTTTATATCTGCTCCATACAAAGTTATTGCTCTCAGCACAATACCCTGGCTTTTAAATATCTCTTTTTTTACATTATTTATGATTCGCCGGCGCTTGAAGGGATTTCCGCCGCAGATAAGGTGTGGTTTAATTTTCGCCTCTACCATGCCTCGACAACTGCTTCTGTTATCCTGCGGGCTGTATCATCAATCAGGTCAACTTGAGCAGCTACTTCACTTTTACTATTGGAACCAGTTAAGAAAAAGCTTGTTTGACCGGTAATATGTTTATCCTGAAGCAAATTGCCTTCAGCATCAAACAACTTCATTTTAACTCTTAAGCGCAGCCTCTGTTCTTCCGGATCATCACTGTCGGTGTAGCGAAGAGTATTCCGTTTATAATCAATTACTTTGCACTCCAACCTCAAAGCTTGCTCCGGCTTACTTACCACAGCTAAATTACTTTGAATATTAAATTCTGAAACTAACCTATTGGTTAATCTATCTTCGATCAAAACAGGATAAGCAGTGTAACCGGAATATTTTCTTCCTTCTGAAGTTATATCGATTGCATTAACTACCGGATTAATTCTTATTTTATTTTCCTGGTACTTATAGCCTTTGGTGGAATAGCCGCAACCAGTTGTTATTAATAAAAATATCAATAGCAGCTTTTTTACTAAGATTAATTTTTTAAAAGTAAGATTTTCAAACATTAGCATAAACTTAATTAGAGTCTGACAGACCTTCTAAATCTTTTAACATTTGTTTTGCTTTTTGATAGTATTCGCTATCGGAATATTTATTAATTATTTTATCTAAATAAATTTTAGCACTATCCGGATGCCTTTGTTTTTTGTAAAATACAGCAGTTTCAAATATTTTTTTAGCTTCTTTATTTCTTAATTGGGCTAATTGGCCCTCTGCCTGCTCCGATATTTCTGCTTCCGGATGCTCCTTAATAAATTCACTTAATCTTTCAGTTGCTTGTTGAAGGGAAGAGGCGTCATAATCGGCGCCGGGAAAAGCTTTTGCGGTAGCTAAAGCTAATTGATATTTTGCCGGCGTTGCCCATTTACTCTCAGAATAATCATCGATAACTTTTTGAAATGCTTGCCGTGCTTCTTCAAACCGGCTTAATTTTAAAAAAATTACCCCTAATTTATATTGTGCCCTGGCAGCATATTCAGAATAAGGGGTTTCTTCAACAATACTTTGAAAAATCTGAACCGAAGGATGATTTACAAAATCATAAATTGAAACACCGAGTAATTTTTTGCTTTCTCTATTTAAAAAATATTCTCCGATATTGTACTCTCTCTCAATAACCTCATTAATTCTTTTACTGTTGGGATAGCTTTGAATCACCTTGCGAAAAGCAAGATAAGCTTCATACGGCTTATCAAGCTCTTCCAAAGTTCTTCCCATATAATATTGAGCTTCAGCTGCTTGCTTAGAGTCAGGATAATTAGTAATCATTTTTTTCAACTCTTTATAAGCCCTCTTAAAATTACCTTCATTGAAAGATTTAATAGCTTCCTTGTATTGAAGGATAGGAGTAGCAAGAGCGGAATATTCAGGATTTTTCCACTTTTGAGTCTTCGGCGACCAGATCCAAAACGGATAAGCCTGCAGGCAACCAAAAGTAAATATAATTATAAATATAGATTTAACCATAAAGAAAATATATCAGAACCGATTGCCTTTGTCAATCTGTATCCAAAATTAGCATTGTCAAAAAATATACACAAATTTTATCAAAACAGCTTTCTTGAATTCATAACAAAACATCGCTATTACGCAATACTCAGACGCTTTCGATATCCACCTCTCTACCAATAAGTTACAAAACAAATATTGTATTTTTAGAAATTTTAAAATATTACGCAATACTCAGACGCTTTCGATATCCATCTCTCTACCAATAAGTTACAAAACAAATATTGTATTTTTAGAAATTTTAAAATATTTGTTTCCTTACTTCTTGCTACAGAAAGAGCTATCTAAAGCGTCTGAATTCGACATGAGTTGATAGACATTTTATCTAAATTTATTTATAATGCGTCCATAACCGGATAATTTTTACAGTTTTATATTTTTTTATAATCTGGTAAACTACACGATGCTGGATATTTATTCTGCGTGAATAAGCCCCTTCTAAGTCCCCTATTAATTTTTCAAAGGGTGGATGTTTTCTGTAGGGATTTTTTTCTAAGATTTCAAGAATGGCTTCTGCTTTTGGGCGTAAGCCTGCAGTGGATAGTTTTTTAGCATCTTTTTGTGCTTGCTTAGTATAGACGAGTTTCCAACTCACCAGTTTAGCTTCTTATCGCATTTTTTAAGAGGGGCTCTTAATCCTTTGCGGATAGATTCCCTCATTTTAGGAATAGAAAGCAAAAATAAAGTTTCTTTAATTGCTCTCCAATCCTCTTGGCTAATAAGGACAGCATCATGCCTTTTGCCACTAATTTGAATAGGTTCGTGAGATTCAGCTAATTTATCTAATAATTTATATAATTTTGCTCTTGCCTGGCTTGCTGTTAAAGTTGTCATTTCTTTTCCTCCGTGTAAAACGTACCATATTACGTACGTCTTGTCAAGGTACTTTTTTTATTTCCATTATTTATGTCTAACATTCGAATTCAGCGGCGCAAAAGCGGTTCTTTTGCAATTCTATTTAGGCCCGCTTTTGGGTTCGCTGGAGCGAGTTGTTGTGAGATTTTATTTTTATATCGCCTTCAATATACCTATGAATTATGCCTGAAATCAGTGTTTGATAAGGTATCCCCATCTCAACTGCTTTTTTTTGTATTCCTATAAAATCATGATTATAAAGCCTGATTGTAATCCGGCGATTTTTTTTAAAAGTATTATTAGCGGCTGCTTTAATTGATTCTATTTCTTTTTTTGATGGTTTAGAAAGCGTCATTTTTCCGTCTTCTAAAGCTTTCAATATGTACTTTTCTTCTTTATTATATTTCATAATTAATCCTCCTGCTTTCTTTTATACATTTTAGTTGCTTTTCTACTGGGAATTATCGTTTTCAAAAATATATATTCCTTTTCAACAACATGTGGCACTAAATAAATATAATTTTCAACGATGACAAAATATATTTTTTGCTTTTTATATTTTTTTTTATCCGGATGATCGGAGTTTCTCCAAACATCACCTTGTGAAAAGTGGAAAACAATTTGCTCAAAAGAGATGTTTCTTTTTTCTTTAAGCCATTCGTTTTTTTCAGGATTCCATTCGTATTCCACAGCTTAATTGTACATTATTTAGATGTACATGTCAAAGCATTTTTATTTTTCATCTACTCCCCATAACATTCGAATTAAGCTGCCCTTGACAACCGATTGGTTTCATAAAGCGCGCCTGTCAAAGGCCGGCTCGAATGAGTTGTTATCCGGGTTTATTATTATATTTATTTTTTTGCTTTAATATATTTTATATCTTCAATTTTTTCGAAATCTTTATCCTGAGTCCATATTGTAGCTTTTTTGATACGGGCGATTGCCAAAATTAAACTATCAGCCATAGGGAGATTATTATCAAGGCTTAATTTTGCAGCATATAAAGCAGAAGAATCGTCTATTGCCACAGTTTCTCCTTGATGCATTAAAGCTATGGCTTGTAAAGCCTCATCTTCATTACGTTGTTGGTAAATTCGCTTAAACACTTCAAAAATACATATTGAGGGTACAATTAGATTTTTAGGTTTTTCTATAGGCGGGGCGAAAAAATTTGCATTTGGCCCATCGGCAAAATATTCTAACCAACCACAAGAATCAACTATATTCATATACGGCCTTTTTCCCGTTTTACGGTAGTATCAATTCCTTTCAGAAAGCCCCGCATAGATTTTATATTTTTTTCGGGTATAAATTCTATACGATTTTCATACCGCAACATATGAATTTTTTCTCCGGGGTGTATTTTTAAAGCTTCTCTAATTGATTGGGGGATAACTACTTGATATTTAGGAGATACTTTAACTAATTTCATCGATTCACCTCCAGTAAAACCATACCATAATCGATACCAAATGTCAAACAATTATTATTTTTTATTCATTTTTCCAGATAACATTCAAATTGAGCGGCCTGAATAGTATACCATAATTCTATTTAGGTCGCTATTCAGGTCCGGTGAAATGAGTTGTTATCTGGGTTTACTTATATCTCCTAGATCAATTATTATTTTCTGGCTAGAATCAAAATCAACTTCTTCTTGTGTTCCATATACTTGAATATCTGTGCCTCCCTGGGAAGGTTGGGTGAGTTCAACCTTAAAAGGTGTCTTGGTTCCATCTGTCCATTTAACTTCCCATTCCCATTGGCTCTTCCTATCGTTTCCTTTTAAAAATCTCACATTAATACTTTTAAAATTCTGTTGAGAATTACTAGCAACTATGTCAATATTTGTCAATACTCAGACGCTTTAGACATCCTCCTCTCCTCCAATAAGTTACAAAACAAATATTGTATTTTTAGAAATTTTGAAATATTTGTTTCCTTACTTCTTGCCACAGAAAGAGTTATCTAAAGCGTCTGAATTTCGTTGAGTTTCTGTTTTCTTAGAAAATCTGATTTGCGATTTAAAAATAAAACTATTGCGGCAGACAAAAATAAATAATAAATAAAAATCCCTGGAAACGAAAAGGAGTAGGAAAGATAAGAGTAAGAAAAAGAGCCAAAAATCTTTGCTAAGCTTTGAAAAATATAAACTAGCCAAGATAAAACAACCCCCAAGCTTTTTGTGAAAAAAGCAAAAGGAGATACCAGCAATAGCAATAAATTCATGAGAAGAATAAAAGTAAATATAGGGATTAAGGCAATATTGTAAAAGATACTCATCACATAAATTTTTCCAAAATAAAAAGATACAACCGGCAAAGTAAATAAGGTGACAAATACAGAACAAAGAAAAATTTGTTTTATATAATTGATCAAAAGATTACTCTGTTGCTTGTAAGGAAAAATCTTAAATCCCAGCACAATACCAAAAACCGCCAAAAAAGAAAGTTGAAATCCGATATCATAAATAATGTTTGGTGAAAATAACAATAGAATTACACCGGCAAGCCCCAATGAATTTAATACTTCGATTTTTCTTTTCATCAAAAAGCCGAGAGCAAAAACAAGATACATCAAAACAGCTCTCTGAGTTGAGGGCCTAAATCCGGTGGCAACAACATAAAAAATAAGAAAAATTGATAAAATAAAAAGTATGGTCCGAAAACTTATCTGGAAAAATCTTAAAAAATAAAATAAAATCAAAGAAATCAAGCCAACGTGTAAGCCGCTGATTGCCAAAAGATGGGAAAGGCCGGCATTTTGCATAAATTCTTTTTCTTTGCCGATCAATTCTTTTCGGCCTAAAAATATTGCTGCTAAAAAGTTTTTTGTACTTTGGGTGCAATTATTTTCAAAAACTGCCAAACAATAATTATTAGCCCATTTAATTGCTCTTTCCCACAAAGATAAAGGCAGCTTTTTTATCTTTGTATTTTTTTTAACCCAAAGATAGTAAAAATTTTTATTGTGATATATTCTTTTGGTTAATTTTGCTTGCAGCTGATATTTATTTAGATAATCCATTTTTTTCGAATAATCAAAAACTTTTACCTTGAATGGCTTGCGATAACCGCCTATCTTTATAATTTCGGCTAAAAAAATATTTCTCTTACTTTTTTCTTGCGGCAATGAAAGTACTTTGATTGTTGCTTTTTGCCTAGTGTGTAAAAAATTATTTATTTGGTTATAATTAAAAGATAAAAATAATAAGGCACCTAAACAAACAGCTAAGCAAGAAATACTTATCTCAGAAAACAAAACTTTATTTTTTTTAATTAAAAAATAAGCCAAAGCACCCAATAAAATAAAAAGAAAAGAAAAGAAAAAATAAGAGGAAAATACATTGCCTAAAATAATCCCAATAATGAGAAGTATAAAAATAAAAAAATTAAATGTTTTCGCTAATTGTTTATGTGCATTCATGAACTAAAATTTAATATACTCTGCAATTATTTTTGCTTTCTTTTCGCCAATTCCTTTTACTTTTTTTAAATCATCGATTGTTTGAAAAGGCCCTTTAGTTTCTCTATGCTCTATAATCTGTGATGATAACACAGGGCCGATACCAGAAATTTCTTGAAGCTTATTTGAGTCAGCTTGATTTATATTGATAGCTTGAAATTGCTTAGCGGCAGGTTGGAGATTGTTGTCACTATCCTTTACTTCTAAGTTAAAGTAACGAATCGTTATGCCGAGAAAAATAATAAAGGCTATTGCTATTAGAATTTTTTTCTCAGGCGGGCTTAAGGAAAACATTTAATTTTAAATTACAATATTGACGATTTTTTCTTGAATATAAATAATTTTTTTAACCGGTTTATCGGAAATTGTTTTTTTTATTTTATCAGTAGCTAAAGCTTTTTCCTCTATCTTCTGCTTGGAAAGGCTAAAATCAATAACCATTTTATCTTTTACTTTTCCATTTACCAGTATTGCCACTTCCCCTTCTTCTTTCTTTAATAATTTTAAATTTACTTTAGGCCAATTGCGATCAAAAATTGTTCCCTTATTGCCTAAAAGACTGTTAACCTCCTCGCTGACATGAGGGGTAAAAGGCGAAAGCAGGAGAAAAACAGTATCAATAGCTTCAGCTAATAAATCTTTTTTTATCCCGGCCTGAATGGATTTATATATTTGATTCACTAATTCCATTATTCTGCTAATTGCTGTATTAAACTGAAAATTACCTTCTAAGTCTTGGGTTACTTCAAAAATAGTTGAATGTATTTTTCGTATTAGGATATTTTCTTGCTTAGGGTTTATTTTTTTCTGTTTAAAATCAACTAAACTATCCACTAATCGCAAAGCCCTTTGCAAAAACCGATAACTGCCGCCTAAAGCCTCATCTTGCCAAATAGCTTCTTTTTGCGGTGGGCCCATAAATAATATATATAAACGCATTGTATCTGCCCCGTATTTATCAATAATATAATCAGGAGCAACTACGTTACCCTTTGATTTAGACATCTTCGCCCCATCTTTAATAATCATCCCTTGAGTAAATAACCGCGTAAAAGGTTCATCAAAGCTTATTTCTTCTTGATCAGCTAAAAATTTAGTTATAAACCGTGAATACATCAGGTGTAATATTGCATGTTCTACCCCGCCGATATACTGGTCGACAGGGAGCCAATTGTTAACATCCTCTTTAACAAAAGGAACGCTTTCTTCTTTTGGTGAAATATAACGAAGATAATACCAACTGGAATCAACAAAAGTATCCATAGTGTCTGTCTCTCTTTCTGCTTCACCGCCACAATTGGGGCACCTAACTTGAATAAATTCTTTACTTTCAGCCAAAGGGGATTTTCCGGTAGGTAAAAACTTATCAACTTCGGGTAGCAATACTGGTAAATCTTTCTCTGCTACTGCTACTTCTCCACAATTTTTACAATAAATTATTGGTATCGGCGCCCCCCAATACCGCTGTCGGGATACTAACCAATCTTTAAGGCGAAAGTTAATTTCACGAACTCCAATCTTTTCTTTTTCCATGAAATCTGCTATTTTTTCTTTAGCAGTCCCAGAGCTTAATCCATTAAAATCGCCGGAATTAATTAAACTGCCTTCTCCTTCATAAAACTCTTCTTCGTTAGCCTTTTCGCCTTGAATAACTTTTTTAATCGGCAATTGGTATTTTTTAGCAAATTCAAAATCTCTCTTATCGTGAGCCGGAACACACATTATCGCTCCTGGGCCATATCCAGATAAGATATAATTAGCAATCCAAATCGGTATCTTTTCGCCAGTTATAGGGTTTATTGCAAACTTATCAGTAAAAATACCCTTTTTTTCAAAATCTTGGCTGTAGGCTAAAGATGACTCTTCTTTTTTAATTTGACTTATAAAATTTAATATTTCTTCCTTTTCCGGTAAATCTTCAATTAACTTTATGACTGTGGGATGGTTAAAATTCAAAGCTAAAAAAGTAGCTCCAAAAATTGTATCTACTCTAGTTGTAAAACATTGTAAGGGAGAGCTTATCCCTTCTACCGGAAATTTTATATTTACACCAGTCGATTTACCAATCCAGTTTTTCTGCATCAACTTGACTCTTTGGGGCCATTCTTTTAATTTTTTTAAATCATTTAATAAGCGTTCTGCATAATCTGTGATTTTAAAAAACCATTGCTTTAAATTTTTCTGTATTACTTCACTGGAACATCTTTCACACTTTCCCTCTACCACTTGTTCGTTAGCCAAAACTGTTTTACAAGACTCGCACCAATTAACCGGAGCTTCTCTTTTGTAAGCTAAGCCCTGTTTATAAAGCTTTAAAAATAACCACTGAGTCCAACGATAATATTGCGGGAAACAAGTTGTAATTTCTTTTTCCCAATCATAACTTATCCCCCAACTTTTGAGTTGTTCGGTTATTTTTTTTATATTTTTTAAAGTCCAAGTACGGGGGTGGATATTACGTTTAATCGCCTGGTTTTCAGCCGGAAGGCCAAAAGCATCCCAGCCCATCGGATTTAAAACAGAAAACCCCCGCATCCTCTTATATCTGGCAACGGCATCTCCTATTATATAGTTACGGCCGTGGCCCACATGCAATTCGCTAGAGGGATAAGGAAACATTACCAGGCAATAATATTTTGGTTTTTTAAAATCTTTAACGCAAACTTTAAAAGTATTATTTGTTTGCCAAAAATCTTGCCACTTTTTGTCAATTGCTTTTTTGTATTCCATTATCAAAAATGTTTTGCACCATCATTAAATTTCTTAAATCATCTTCTTCATTTTCTTTAGGAGTTTCTAGAATGAAAACGAGATTTTTTAATTTGGGATGATTTACAATATAATTAAATCCTTTTTTCTCAATATTACCTTTGCCGATATGAAAATGCCTATCCAGCCGTGAACCCAATTCAACCTTCGTATCATTGAGATGTATTACTTTTAATTTATCTATGCCAACTTCTTTTTCCATTTCCGCAAGTAGTGCTGCAACACCCTTCTCTTCATTAATTTTATACCCGGCTGCCCAAGCATGAGCAGTATCTAAGCAAATTCCCAAACGATTTTGCATCTTTATTTTATCAAAAATAATTCTAAAATGAGAAAATTTATAGCCAAGCCAACTTCCTGATCCGGCAGTATTTTCCAGAAGAAGTTTAGTTTTCCCCCCTTTTGCATTTTCTAAAATTAGGTTTAAAGCTTCAATTATTTTCGCAAGGCCGGAATCTTCAGTACTTTTTTTATAAGACCCCATATGGGTTACCAAATAATCTGCTCCCAACTTATCCGCTTCTATTAAATCTTTCGTAAATTCTCTAATAGTTATTTTATGAAAACTTTTTTGCGAAGATGCCAGATTAAGAATATAAGGGATATGAACAACAACGAATTTTATATTTGATTCTTTTCTTTTTGCTTTAAATGCTTCAATATCCTCTCTCGTTAAAGATTTTTTTCGCCACTGACGGGGATTACGGGCAAATATCTGCATGACATTACAGCCAAGCGCCTCTGCCCTTTCAATTGATTTCGCAATACCGCCTGCAATTGACATATGAGCGCCTAATTTCAACAATTAATCCCCTCTATTTTACAATTATCTGATTCTTTTATAATTATGGAGCCGAGGGGACTTGAACCCCTGGCCTCTACACTGCCAGTGTAGCGTTCTCCCAGCTGAACTACGGCCCCATTAACTACTTATAATTAATACTTTCAGTAAAACAAATTGACCCTATCAAATATTTGGAGGCAATTCTAAATTAATTATTATATAAAACTTGACTTCGTCAAGAAGAATTGGCTCCCAGCTGAACTACGGCCCCATTTCCAGTTTGGTTAAGTTTATTGAATATTATCATCTCAATAAGAAATTGTCAATTGACAAAGATAAATAGCGTTGTTATATTAATAATTCACGACTGACTAACCATTAGCCATAAACTATTAGCTATAAGCTAACTCGCCGGAGTGGCGGAATGGCAGACGCGCGGGATTCAAAATCCCGTCTTCGTAAGAAGGTAAGGGTTCAAGTCCCTTCTCCGGCACCAATTTATGCTCTCCTTTTTTAACTAATAAATTCTGTTATAATAAAATAATATGAAACAATTTAAATTAGACCCTTTTCAAAAAAAATCTATTGAATTTACGAAAAATCAAAATTCAGTAATTGTCAGTGCCCCCACCGGATCTGGCAAAACCTTAATAGCAGAAAGACTGATGGAAGACTGTATCAAAAAAGATGAAGGGATAATCTACACTGCGCCGATAAAAGCCTTGAGCAACCAAAAATTCCGTGATTTTTCCCACAAATACCCTAATCAAGTAGGGATAGTTACCGGTGATGTTAGCATTAACCGAAATGCACCAATTTTGATTATGACTACTGAAATATTTAGAAATGCAATAATGGTAAATCCAAAAGAATTTAAAAGGATTAATTGGGTAATATTTGATGAAATTCATTACCTTGATGATATAGAACGCGGTACCGTATGGGAAGAAGCCTTGATTCTGCTTCCACCCAACATGAAAATGTTAGCCTTAAGTGCGACTATCCCTAACTCACGAGAATTCTCCGGTTGGCTGAAGAAAGTTCATAAACATCCCATTAAGGTAGTTATTGAACAGAAAAGGCCGGTGCCTCTTCATTTTTTCTTTCAATGCAATAATAAAATATTTACAAATTTCAAAAAATTACAACAAACTCCCTATTTTTCTCGAAAGATTAAACACCGTTCTTATAAAGAAGAATATCGTTCCACCAGCCCTAATAGGATAAAAACTTTGGTAAAATATATTCGCCAAAAAAAAGCTTATCCGGCTATTTATTTTTCTTTTTCTCGCCGGCGTTGTGAAGAACTTGCCTGCGAGCTTAGCTCTCTGAGCTTTGTTTCTGAAGAAGATAAAACTCGCATTGATCAATTGTTTGATGAACTTATCCAAAAATACGATACATCAAATTCACCTCATATCAATAATTTAAGGCCGATTTTGCGTAAAGGAATTGCTTATCACCATGCCGGCCTGTTGCCAACTGTTAAAGAAATCATCGAACAACTATTTACAACCGGCTTAATAAAATTAATATTTACTACAGAAACTTTCGCTTTAGGTATTAATATGCCGGCTAAAAGTGTAATTTTTGACTCGGTAAGCAAGTTCTATGGCCGCTATCACCGCTATCTTAAAACTCGCGATTTTTACCAAATGGCCGGCCGGGCAGGACGAAGAGGGATTGATAAAGAAGGTTTTGTTTACACTCGCGTTAATCCTTCTCATATTGACCAATTATCTCTGGGGCATATCATTTACGGTAAATATGAACCAATCATGAGCCAATTAAATTCATGCTATGCAACAATTCTTAATCTTTGGTCTTATATGGGAGAAACACTTTACCAAATATATCCTAAATCTTTTCATTTTTACCAAAGCAACCCCTGGCCGCAAAGAAAAATGCTTGAAAATATAAAAAATAAAGTTTCTCTTCTCCAAGCTCTAAATTATATTGTGCAAAAAAAATTGACAGCAAAAGCAAAGCTTGCATCCGGCGTTTATAGTTTTGAATTAACAATAGGGGAACTGTTTGAGGCTAATTATTTAAATAAATTAAACCCTAAAGAACTATGGATCCTGATAATAGCCTTAGTGTACGAACCCCGTAAAGGCCAGAAACGGCCTAAATTAGACAAAAAAACAAAAACGATAAGACACGAAACAAATAAAATAATTAAAAAAATTCAAGAAATTGAAAAAAAGTATCGAATATACCCTCAAACTAAAAAACTCTTCTTTCATTTAACTGAACCAGCTCGGCTCTGGTTTCAAGGGGCTCAATTTAATAAATTAATTAAAGATTCAAATATCGACGAAGGAACGATTGTTAGATATTTCCGAATGGCTCTTCAAGTTTTGCGACAATTACAAAAAGCAGAACAAGTAAACTATGCTTTAAAAAATAATATCAGTTATTGCATCAAAAAAACAAAACGGGATGTCATTGATGCTGAAAATCAACTGCGCCGTGAAATATAAAAATTTATAAAATTATCATATAAATCTTGACAATATCAAATATATTAGTATATTAGTCTTTGCTAAACGGAGGAAACTATGAGTAGAAAATGTTTTGTTTGTGAAAAAAAAGCCATAACCGGTAATTCTATATCCCGCAAAGGTAAAGCAAAAAAACAAGGCGGAGTAGGTAAAAAAACAACCGGTATCAATAAAAGAAAATTCCGCCCAAACTTACAACCAAAAAAGATAATCCATCAGGGCAAAATAAAAAAAGTTTTAGTCTGCACTAAATGCCTAAAAAAAGGTAAAGTTGAGATAGCCCTAAGCAAGCCGGCAGTCTCTTAAGATTAAGCGGGGATTGTTGTGGTAATTATCTTTATCTAAAGAAAAAACTATATCAAATTCTTTTCCATAATTCATAATTTCAGCCAAATCTTTGTTGTAAATAATAGCTTCGAAAGTTCGGTTTCCCGCAGTGAGCCAGAGAGAATATCGATATCTATTTTTTTCGATACCTTTTTTCTTGGTTACCCCTTGGACAAGAAAAATCGGTTTTGGGTTGCCTTCTCCGTATGGCTGCAATAATTCCATATCCTGAACTAGATCAATATTAATTTGCTGAAAATTCAATTTTGCATCTATTTCTAAAAAAGAAATAGAATCTTTTAAATCAATATTCTTTTTAATAGCTTCATTGATGCTTTTTCGAAAATCATCTAAATTATTTTGCTTTAACTCCATACCCACTGCTTTTTTATGGCCGCCATAAGAGCTCAAAGAGTGCGAACATTGATCAAGCATCTCCATTAAGTGAATTTCTTCAGTTGAACGGCCCGACCCTTTAGCGATCCCTTTGTCAAAAGAAACCACAAAAGAGGGGCGTCTGTATCTATCTTTAAGCCGTGAAGCCACAATCCCCAATACACCTGGGTGCCAACCATCGCTACCAATAACTAAAGCATGTTCTCCGCAAAGATTATTCTTTATTATCTCTTCAGCTTCTCTTAAGATCTGCTTTTCCACATTCTTTCTTAACTGATTATATTTATTAAGTTTTAAAGCAACTTTCTTAGCCTTTTCTAAATCTTCTGTCAAAAAAAGTTCTAAAGCATCTTTGGCATGAGCAATCCTGCCTGAAGCATTTATCCGCGGGCCGAGAATAAAACCAATATGAAAATTATTTATATTCTTTTGATTAATTTTTGCAATTTGACATAGTGCTTTGATCCCGGCTCTATTACTTTTTCGTAAATGTTTAATCCCTTCTTTGAGTAGAATTCGGTTTTCTCCCAGCAGAGGTACAACATCACATACTATTGATAAAGCTACCAAATCCAAAACTTGATAGCAATCATCTTCCTCAAGGAATTGAAGAAGTTTAAAAGTCAAGCCTGCAGCCGGCAAATCAAAAAAAGGATATTTTGATTTTTTTATTCTTGGATTTACCAAAGCTACCGGATTAGGGAGCTTCTCTTTCGGTAAATGATGATCTATAACCACAATATCTATATTCAAAGATTTGGCATATTCGATTTCACTGTAAGAATTTGTACCGCAATCAAAAGCAATAATTAATTTTTTACCTTCTTTTTGAGCTTGTTCCACGACATCTTTAGTCAAACCATAACCTTCTTTCACTCGATGCGGTATATAAAAAGAAAAAGCATGAGGATAGTTTTTGCTAAATTGATAAAATATAGCCAAAGAAATAACTCCATCAACATCATAATCACCCAACACCATTACCTTTTCTTTCTTTTTTATCGCTTCATTTATTCTTTGTTTGGCTTTATTTATATTCGGAAGTAACTGAGGAGAAAAGAGATCCTTTACAGAAGAATTTAAAAAAGAATTGATTTGATTTGGCTTTATGCCCCGGCTTACCAAAATATCTGCTGCCAAGGAATTTATTTTAAGTTGAGATGAAAAGTGTTTACTTTTACCTAAAACGTCTTTTAATTTCCAGCGAAGCGATTGGATCATAGTTTTTACATCTGGTCAATTGGTTTAATGCCTAAAATATCAAGTCCGAAATGAAATACTTCTTTGGTGGCTTCCAAAATATTTAACCTTGCCGTTGTTTTTTTAGGATCATCACCTAAAACTCTTACTTTTTCATAGAATTTATGAAAAGTTGAAGCTAATTCTCTTAGATATTCAATAATAAATACCGGCTCAAGCGTAAAGTATGATTTTTGTAAACATAAAGAAAATTGCAAAAGAAAACGAACTATATTTAATTCTTCCGATTCTTCTAAGTACTTACTAAATTTCTTATCGGACGTTTTATTTGCTTTTTTAAAAATGCTTTCGATCCGAGCACAAACATAATGAATATAATATAAAGGGTTATCAAAAGAAGATTTTTTCGCTAAATCAATATTAAAATCAAGATGAGATGAATTTTTACGGGTTAAATAATAAAAGCGGGCAGCATCTTCTCCTACCTCATTAATCAACTCTGAAAAACAAATTAAAGTCCCCGCCCGTTTTGACATTCTTTGCTTTGATTTTAATGTTACCAATTGAATAATAATAATAGTAAGTAAATCATCCTTTTTATATCCTAAAGATTTAATCACTGATTTAATTCTGGCTATATAACCGTGATGGTCAGGCCCCCATAAATTTATAAGCCTATCATAGCCACGCTTGCACTTATTGTAATGATAAGCAATATCTGAAGCAAAATAAGTAAGGCTTCCGTCAGATTTTTTGATTATTCGATCTTTATCATCAAAAAATTGAGTCGACTTAAACCACAAAGCTCCTTCTTTTTCATAAATAAAACCTTTTTCTTTTAAAATTTCAATCACTTCTTCAACCTTTTGGCCCTCAATCAATTTTTTCTGGCTAAACCAATTGTCAAAATGTATATCTAATTTATTAAGATCTGTTTCAATCCAAGATTGAATAAACTTAAGACAAAAATCATAAATATCATCTTTTTGTCCTTTTTTTAAATAGGCTGAAGCTATATCCTTTATGTATTCACCCTGATACCCCCCTTCTGGCAGCTGATAATCTTTACCCTCCATCTCTTTTATCCGTTCTTTGACAGATGCAACTAACAGATCAATCTGCCTGCCTGCATCATTTAAATAGTACTCTCTGGTTACCTGATCACCCTGGACTTCTAAAAGATTAGCGACTACATCTC
The DNA here is from genome assembly GCA_964605645.1 of uncultured Planctomycetia bacterium. Lineage (GTDB taxonomy): Bacteria > Omnitrophota > Gorgyraeia > Duberdicusellales > 4484-171 > PXAH01. The sequence goes on along the minus strand of CAZSDJ010000001.1, from coordinate 37,504 downwards.
CAACCACAGCCTGCCGGCCATGCGCAATAGAAAGAGGGCCGGTCGGATTAGCACTTACAAATTCAATTAATACTTTTTTGTGATTATCACCTTGAAAATATTTTTTTTTGTTTTGGAGAATTTCCTCTAATGCTTTAATTAAAAAATCTTTTGAAAAAAATAAATTTATAAAACCGGGTTTGATTATTTCGATTTTTTCTACTTTCTTATCAATTTTTTTCGATAAATTTTCTTTAATTTCCTGGGCAATTACAAAAGGATTCCTGCCTAATTGAGAAGCAACCTTTAAAGAAACAGCCGTGGATAAATCGCCAAACTTTTGCCGAGTTGGTGACTCCCAAAGGGGATAATCAAAACTTAAATTATAATTTTTATCAACTATAGCCTGGAGCAAGGAAGTAACCTGATCGTAAAAATTTTTCATCTTAAATAATTCCAGAAATTTTTAAAACTTCTTTTAGTTGAGGCTTGATAACTGGCGGACGTTTAATATTTTTGATAGCTATTTGCGGATCTTTCAATCCGTGGCCGGTTAAGGTACAAGTAATAACAATTCTTTTTCCTTTAACTTTTTTAAAATATCCTTTTTTGGCTAATTTTATTAGTCCGGCGATAGATGCCGCTGAAGCAGGTTCAGCAAACACCCCTTCTTCTTTAGCTAATATTTTATAAGCGGCAATAATTTGCTTATCGGTTACAGAATCTATCAACCCTTTTGATTCCTGTTTTGCTTCTATCGCTTTTTGCCAGCTAGCCGGGTTTCCAATCCTTATTGCTGTAGCTAAAGTTTCTGGATTTTTAAATGGTTTCCCCTTTACAATTGGGGAAGCTCCTTTGGCCTGAAAACCTAACATTTGGGGAAGAGATAAGATCTTTTCTTGAGAATAATATTCTTTGTACCCTTTCCAGTAAGCAGTAATATTTCCGGCATTACCTACAGGAAGGATATGGAAATTAGGACTAAAACCCAGGTAATCACAAATCTCAAAAGAAGCAGTTTTTTGGCCTTCAATCCGGTACGGATTTATAGAATTAACCAAAGTAACTGGATAATTAGCAGATATTTCCTTGACGATATCTAAGGCCGTATCAAAATTACCACGAATAGCGATTACTTTCGCATTATGAATTAAAGCTTGCGCTAACTTGCCTAAAGCAATAGCCCCTTCCGGGATTACGACTACACATTTGATCCCGGCTCGAGCTGAATAAGCAGCAGCTGATGCAGAAGTATTCCCCGTTGAAGCACAAATTACTGCTTTCATTTTTTTTTCAACTGCCTTGGCTATTGCCATCGTCATCCCCCTGTCCTTAAAAGAACCGGTGGGATTAAGCCCCTCATATTTAAGATAAACCTCAAATCTTTTGCCTAATCTTTTCGAAAGATTCGGCGAAAAAATTAAAGGAGTATTTCCTTCTAATAAAGTTACCCGGGGTGTCTTTTTGGTAACTGGTAAGAATTCTCTATACCTTTCAATTACCCCTTTATAGCTAGTTTTATTATTTAAAATCATTATAACAACTATTAAATTTTTTCAATTCTGATTAATTGAGAAGGGCTTTTAACTGTTGATAGTTTATCGATTCTTGTCATCGCTTTCTTCATCTTAGCTTCTTCTGCTTCATGGGTAATCATAATTAAGGGGACAAACTTGCCTTTACTACGCCCTTTTTGGTTTACAGAAGATATGCTGATATCTAAAGATGAAAGAATTTTAGTAATTTTAGCTAATACTCCCGGCCGGTCTTGAACCATGCATCTTAGGTAATATTGATTTCTAACTTCTTTAATATCTACTATTGTCAACTCTTCTTGCTTGCGGGCAAAACCCTTGTTACCTGATGCAATAGTCACTATGTCCGACACAACTGAAGAAGATGTGGGTATGCCGCCGGCGCCTTCTCCAAAAAAAAGCAATTCTCCAGCCGGATGAGTATTCAAAGTTACTGCATTATAAGCTAAAGAAACACCTGATAAAGGATGATTTATAGGGATTAAAGCTGGATGAACTCTTAATTCCAATGAATTTTTATTGCGTTTTGCAATCGCTAATAATTTTATGCGATATTTTAAATCTTTCGCATATGATATATCTAATAAAGATATCTTAGTTATTCCTTCCGTATATACTTTTTGCAGACGCGGCCAAATTCCATAACAAAGATAACTTAAGATACAAAGCTTATGCAGTGTATCTCCCCCCTCTATATCAAAAGAAGGGTCTTGTTCCGCCAGGCCTCTTTCTTGAGCTTGACTAAGCGCTTTTTGAAAGCTTATATTTTCTTTTTCCATTTTGTAAAGAATATAATTTGCCGTTCCATTTAAGATTCCAAAAATCTGATCAACTTCACAGCCAATTAATCCTTCTGATACACTTTTTATAATCGGGATAGCCCCGCAAACAGAAGCTTCAAAACCAACAGATGTTCCTTCTTTAGCTGCTAATTTAAAAATAGCTTTACCGTTTTTAGCTAAAAGAGCCTTATTGGCAGTAACTACACTTTTTTTATTTTTCAAAGAATCTTTAACAAAAGTACCAGCGGGTTCTATCCCCCCAATTAGCTCTATCACTATATCAATCTCAGGATCATTAATAATCTGATAAGGGTCAGTTATAAAAGGCAAAGAAAAAGTTTTTGCAATTTTACTTTTAGCTCGATTTATGTCGCAAACTTTTTTAATTTCAATATTCAAAGAAGTCCGCCTGGTAATTAAAGAAGAATTTTTCTTTAATGTCTGTAACACTCCTTGCCCAACTGTACCTAATCCAATTAAACCAACTTTTGTAATCATTTTTTCATCTCTTTTTTAATAAATTCCCCTATTCTTTTTAAAAAAGCCTCATCTGAATCTTTAAATTTAATATGTGTTTCATAAATTAAATTTTTTACTTTTTCTTGTGAACTCACTACCTGGCCATCAAGTTTTAGTTTCTCAGCAACAAAAGGAAAACGAATAGTCATAATCAAAACTGTTCCTTGCGCAAATTTTTTATTGGTAGTAAGTAACAGCCCTCCCTGGCTTACGTCCTTAGTTTGGCTAAGGTCAAAATCAGAAGGGGGTTCTTTAACTCGATAACTGACAATAAAGCTAGCGTTCAAGCGATGATATTTTCTTCTTTCCGGACCGTTATATTCTTTCATATCAACCTCCTAAAATTATTCCTGTGTTACTCGGGAGAGCGGGATTCGAACCCGCGACCCCTTGCACCCCATGCAAGTGCGCTAAGCCAAACTGCGCCACCTCCCGAAAATTTTATCATGCTTACTGACAGCTATCAAGACAAAACAATTACCTAGATCAAATAAATTTATTCTTATTTTTTTACTTTGAATTTAAATTCTTGAAGCAGTTTTTCTTCCCCATAAACTTTTATTTTATACTCCCCGAGAGGATCGCTTTCAGTTAAGGCCCATGAATTATACAAAAGCCCATCTTTTAAGTTTGAAGACTTTTCGGTAATTGCTTTTTTACCATCTTCACTCACTTTTGTAGCTACGGTAACAATTAAATCTTTAGGCCTCTCTGGAAAGATAATAACTTCTTTCCAAGCTATATTTTTATCTATCGTTTTGGTTGCAATAACCCAGCCAAAGTGAACATTATTTTCTAATATAATCGTGCCAGTTTCTTCTAGCTTTGGAACATTGCCTCGATAACCAGTAACTGTTCCAAACTTGGATCCCAAAACCTCAATCTCTTCTCCAAAAAATAAATTTATTTTTTGTTCAATAAAATCTTTATTAGAAATACATAAAACGACCCCTAATAATAAAATAAACAGAATAATGGTTATTACTTTATTTTTCTTTTTCATTTAATCTTTTTGTTTAATTTATTTTTTCTTTTTTTAAGGGACGGTTCATTAAATCAATAACCGCTCGATATGTTAATTTATTCTTATACAATATAGCATATATTTGTTCGGTTATTGGCATGCTTATCTCTAATTTTTTACTGAGTTTATAAGCAGATTTTACAGTTTCAACGCCTTCGGCAATCATATCCATATCTTTTATAATATTTTTAAGTTTCTTGCCTTTTCCCAATAATTCACCAACTGTCCTGTTACGTGAATGAGGTGAAAAACAAGTAGTCATTAAATCTCCTAAACCGCTAATGCCCCAAAAAGTTTTAGGTTTTGAACCTAACTTCTTCCCAACTCGCACAATTTCCACCAAACCCCTGGTAACTAAAGCAGCTTTAGTATTTGTGCCAAAACCCAATCCATCAGAAATGCCACAAGCTAAAGCAATAATATTTTTTAAAGAACCACCCAATTCAACCCCAACAATATCATCGTGTACATAAACTCTAAAGGTCTGGCTATTAAATAATTCTTGAAGTTTTCGGCCTATTTGTTTTTTAGACGCAGCTATAATTGCAGTAGTTGGAATGCCCTTTACAACTTCTTTGGCAATAGTCGGCCCGGAAAGAACTGCAATATTATTTGTTGCTAATTCTTCTTGTATGATTTCAGAAACTCTTTTTAAAGATTTTACTTCAATCCCTTTGCTTGCACTCACAAATATCTTATTTTTAAAATTAACATTCTTTGCAGCAATTTTTTTTAAATATTTTCTGATAAATTTAACCGGGATAGCAATTAAAATGATTTCTTGGTTCAATGTCTGCTCTAGCGAAGATTCAATGTCTAAACAGGAAGGAAATTTTATGTTTTTTAGGAAAGTCTTATTCTCTCTTTCCCTTTTCATTTGCGCATTATGCTGATCAAACACACTGTGAAGTTTTACATTAACACCTTTCTGAGCTAAATAAACGGCTAGGGTAGTGCCCCAGCTACCGGCGCCAATTATAGATATATTTTTCTTCATTGAGTTAGCCATTGATTTAATAAATAAGCGGGCGAGCGGGATCGAACCGCCATATCCAGCTTGGAAGGCTAGTGTTCTTCCATTGAACTACGCCCGCAATTCTTGTTAACACAAAAGAAACTCTATCTCAACGCTCTGAACAATAGAACATTTGAACAATAGACCGCAATTGAGCTTTTCTATTGTTCTATTTTTCGATTGCTCAATTGCTCTATTTTTTCTGCCTTTGACAGAAAAAATGGGCAGGGGAGGATTCGAACCTCCGAAGCGCAAGCGCAACAGATTTACAGTCTGTCCCCTTTGGCCACTCGGGAACCTGCCCTTATTGGCTTATGGATAATTGCTAATGGCTAATAAGAATAAAATATATTTTTTCTTGCCATCAGCTATAAGCTATTTGGAGCCGGCGAGAGGAATCGAACCTCCAACATCCTCATTACAAGTGAGGTGCTCTGCCAGATTGAGCTACGCCGGCAGAATTTTATTTATTAGCTTTCTTCATAGCTTTCGGCAAATAATCAATTAAATCAGAAGCTATCACGCAATTTTGAGTTTTATCTCTGGCCGCCAAATCCCCACATAAGCCGTGAAGATACACCCCTAACTGAGAAGCCTCATAGACGCCTACGCCTTGAGCTATCAATCCCGCTATCATTCCACTTAATACATCACCGGCTCCTGCTGTAGCCATTGCTGGATTGCCCGTATCATTTTCAAATAACATTTTACCCTCAGTTATAACAGTCCGATGGCCTTTGAGAACAAGGTTAAGATTATATCTAAGAGCAAACTCTTTGGCAAGCCCTTTTCTGTTTTTATCAATTTGATCACTATCTTTTTTTACTAAACGAGAAAATTCCCCGGGATGAGGGGTTAAGACAATATTTTTATTATTCCTTTTTTTTAATATCTTTAAATTTGTAGAAAGCGCGTTTAATCCATCTGCATCTATCACCATTGGTTTATCTATCTTTTCAATTATCTTTAAAATTAAATTCCTTGTATCTAAACTACTCCCCGCACCTGGCCCTACTACCAACACATTCACTTTATCTAAATTCTTGTTAAGTGTAGTGAAAGCTTTAGCCGATAAATGGCCTCCTTCATCGGCTAAAGGCAAGCTCATTTCTTCAGTTAACTTTATTTCAAATATCGAATTAAGACTTTTAGATACTGCTACCTTAACTAACCCTGCACCAATTTTTAATGCCGCTTTCGCAGAAAGGCAAACCGCTCCGGTTAGCCCCGGGGACCCCCCTACCACAAGGACACATCCGTAACTTCCTTTATGAGTATTAACTTCTCTTTTGAGCAACCGCACAGGCAACTGCATAATCTTTAATGAGGCTGTGTTTTTTCAAGAGAAAAGCAGAAAAAACACCTAGCCGAATTAAATCCTTGACATCTTTGATGTCAAGGGTCTTCTCTGGGTTATTATTTTAAAGCTTTCTGTGCTACAGCACAGGCAACTGCGTAATCTTTAATATGGGTTATAGAAAGAATAACATCAAGATTCTTATTTTTTTTTAAATTACAATAAGGCGCCCCGTTATTTTTGTTTAAAATTATAATATCCCGAAAACTCAAAGGTATGCTTTTTGAAATAGCTTTTATCACTGCTTCTTTGGCGGCAAATCTGGCTGCCAATCTTTGATAATAAATTTTCCCTGGGTTGATTTTCTCCACCTCTTCCGGATTAAACACTCTTTGCAGAAAACTATCACCCCACCTTTTTACAGCATTTTCAACCTTGTCAGTTTCAACCATATCTATCCCAATACCTAAAATCATTTCTTGCTCCTGCTAATTAAATTAATCATTTTTTTCACTGCCGGAGCTAGGCCTACAAAGATTGATTCACAAATTATTGAATGTCCGATGTTAAATTCTTCAATTTCAGCTATTTTATTTATTTTTTTAATATTTTGATAATCGAGGCCATGACCTGCCGCCACAAACAGGTTATTTTCTTTGGCAAATATAGCTGCTTTTTTGATTCTTTCTAACTCCTTTTTTACTTTTTTATCTGATTGTTTTTGTGAAAATTGCCCAGTGTTTATTTCAATTATCTCAACATCTAAATTTTTAGCAGCTTTTATTTGTTTTTTGATTGGATCTATGAATAAACTTATTTTAATACCTTTTTCCCGTAATTTATCAACTGCTTTTTTAACTTTTTTATGATTTTTAATTAGATCTATCCCCCCTTCAGTCGTAAGTTCCGCCCTGTTTTCCGGGACTAAAGTAACTTGATCCGGTTTTAATCTTACGGCAACAGCTACTATACTTGCTGCCGCAGACATCTCTAAATTAAAAGGAACCTTTATCAATTCTTTTATTAAAAATACGTCTTTTTCTTGGATATGCCTTTGATCTTTGCGCAGATGAGCCACTATTGAATCAGAGCCGGCTTTCTGGGCTAACAAAGCAGCTGTAGCGGGATCAGGATAACTGGTAAAACGAGCTTGCCGTAAAGTTGCTACGTGGTCAATATTTACGCCTAATTTAATTTTTTGTTTAGATTTCATTTTATTTACTAAATTTGAATACCTTGAGTGATTTCACCGCTTACATAATACCAAATAATTATAGCTATAATTAAAGCAATTATTTTCAACCACAAATTATAGGTAATTGCTTTTTTAAAATCAATTTTCCTGATCCATCTTTTAACTGATTTAATTGCTTCCATATAAATTATTATCCGGTCTTAGTTAACTGGCCTTTTAAAATAGTTAATAAATCATTTGGGCTAAGACGTCTGGTCAGTTGGCCCTCGATAGCTAAAGAAATTACCCCTGTCTCTTCAGAAACAACAATAATAATGGCATCTGTCGCCTCAGAGAGCCCCACTGCAGCCCGATGCCGCATCCCTAATGTTCTCTCTATACTTAGACTATCCGATAAAGGAAAAAGGCAAGCAGCAGCAATTACCCGTGTTTGATCCACCACAATCCCTCCGTCATGCAATGGCGCCGAAGGATAAAATATATTTTGAATTAATTCTGAGGTGATATCTGCATTTAAAACGACCCCGCTTTCAGTATATTTTCTTAAACCCATCTCTCTTTTTACAGCAATCAAGGCCCCTATTTTCTTTCTCGAAAGAACCCCCACCGAAGAAACAATTTCTCGCAAGGCTTGTTCCATCTCCTCCACTTGAGGCTCTATATGAAAAATATGCCGCCGGCCTAAATGAATTAATCCTTCTCTGAGCTCGGGTTGAAAAATTATCGCAACTAAAATAAGAAAGAAAGCAAAAAGATAGGTGAGGATTCTGGTTAAAACAGGCAATCCTAACAGCTGAAAGGCAAGCAAAGAAATAACCAGAACTATTATCCCCCTTAAAAGGTATAAAGCTTTTGTCCCTTTTAAAAACAAAAATATTCTATAGATAACCATCCATAAAATTACAATCTCAATTACCGACTTCCAATTAAGCATTTTTATTAAATCTATCATTTTTTTATAAGTTCTGAAAAAATATTTATTGCGTCTTTTGTCTCTCTTACATCATGAACCCGCAAAATATTAGCTCCTCTCGCCAATGCAATCATATTAGCCGCAATAGTAGCTCCTAATCTTTTCGCGGGGCTCTTCTTTATTATATCACCAAGAAATGATTTACGCGACAGGCCAACGAATATTGGCAATCCCAAAGATTTAAATTGGTATAAGTTGTTTATAATTTCTAAATTATGTTTTTTTAATTTTCCAAATCCAATCCCCGGATCAATAAAAATTTGATTTTTATTAATACCTTTTTGCCGGCAATAGCTTAACCTTTCTCTAAAAAAATCAGCTATCTCTTCAGTAACCTGATTATAGGAAGGGTTAGCTTGCATGTTCTGTGGATTGCCTTGCATGTGCATCAATACACACCCTAATTTATATTTTTTTATTAAAGAAACAATTTTGCTGTTTTTTAAAGCTGTAATATCATTTATAATATCTATCCCCTGATCAACAGCTGCCTGCGCTACTTGTGGTTTATAAGTATCTATTGAAATAATTAACTTTTTAAATTCTTTTCGGATGACTTTTAAAACAGGAACAACCCTCTTTATTTCTTTTTTACTGCTTATTTTTTTCGAAAAAGGCCTGGTTGATTCAGCGCCGAAGTCAATAATCTTTGCCCCCGCCTTTACCATTGCTGAAACTTTATTTAAAACTAATTTTTCTAATTTAGAAAAAGATTTTTCTGCTTCCTTTAGCAATCCATCTCCGGAAAAAGAATCTTCAGTAATATTTATTATCCCGCAAATAATGGGCTTATTTATTCTTAAAGTTTTATCGCGAGCTTTATAAAGATAGCTGCTCTTTAGGCTATTGTCCAAAGATTCTGACAATTGCCTTGATAACATTTTCAACCTTTTAGTTTGATTTTTTAATTTTTGGGATAACTTTTTTAATTGATTGATGCTTCCGAATATCAACACTTCAGTTTTTATGTCTTTTATTAAAGCATCCCTTTCTACTGCAGCATCAGCACCCACAGAAAGTAGATGCTGTTTTATTATATTAGCTTCCCAAGATTTTATGCCTTCAATTTTAAAAACTTTAAATACAGCTTTCGTACTAAGAATATCAGCACCCTGCTTAGTCGCTCCTAAAGAAAGAATTGTTTGTTTTGCTTTTTTTTGATCACTTAAAATTAACGGGGTTATTTTCATGTAATTTTAGAGGAAAGATAAAAATATACTTAAATGTTTTAAGAAGTTGAGTCTTTTTTATCAGGCTTCGAAAGCCCTGTAATTTCTTTAAATTCTTTTGCATCTAAAACTTCTTTATCTAATAAAACATCGACTAGTTTAGTTAAATTTTCTTTATTACCTTCAATGATTTTTTTAGCTCGACTGTAACATTCATCAATAATTCGTTTTACTTCTTGATCAATGATTCTTGCCGTTTCCTCACTATAATCTTTTTCTCTCATCATATCTCGGCCTAAAAATACCGGGCCTTGACTTTCACCTAAGGTGCAATTTCCTAATTTATCGCTCATCCCGTAATCACAAACCATCTTTCGAGCTAACCTTGTTACCGCAGCCAAATCACTCATGGCACCCGTTGTAATATCGTCTAGATTGACTTCTTCAGAAGCTCTCCCTCCGAGAGCAACAGTAATCTCACCGGTCAATTGTTTTTTTGATTTATAGCTTCGATCTTCCTGGGGAGGGATAAAAGTATATCCGCCGGCCATCCCTCTGGGAATAATTGAAACCTTGGCCATCGAATCAACTTCAGGGATGATAAGTGATACCAAGGCATGCCCGCCTTCATGAAAAGCTGTTATTCTCTTTTCTTTGTCCGACATTACCCGGCTTTTTCTTTCCGGCCCCATCATCACCCTTTCAATTGCTTCCTCGAGTTCAGTTTGGGTAACTGATTTTTTATTGCGCCGGGCAGCAAGCAATGCTGCTTCATTGCAAAGATTTTCTAAATCAGCTCCCGAAAATCCCGGAGTTCTTTTTGCTATTTCTTTTAAGTTTACTTTTTTTGAAAGATTTATTGTCTTGGTATGTACTTTTAAAATTCCTTCTCTCCCCTTTATGTCCGGTGCATTAATCACAATTTGGCGGTCAAATCTACCCGGCCGCAGCAAAGCCGGATCTAATACGTCAGGGCGGTTGGTAGCTGCTATGATTATGACCCCCGTTTCAGTTTTAAAGCCATCCATTTCTGCTAACAATTGATTTAAAGTCTGCTCTCGCTCATCGTGGCCTCCACCTAAGCCCGCAAAGCGCTGCCTGCCTACAGCGTCTATTTCATCAATAAAAATAATACAACCTCTATTCTCAATACGGGCTGCTTTTTTTGCCTGGTCAAACAAAGACCTCACTCGCGAAGCCCCTACCCCCACAAACATTTCCACAAAATCTGAACCGCCTATCGAAAAAAACGGTACTTTTGCTTCACCCGATACAGCTTTTGCCAACAAAGTCTTCCCGCACCCCGGCGGCCCCATTAAAAGAACTCCTTTCGGAAATCTTCCTCCCAGCCGCTGAAATTTTTTTGGATCTTTTAAAAATTCAACTACTTCTTGTAACTCTTCTTTAGCTTCATCAATACCGGCCACATCATCAAAGGTAACTTTTTTTGCCATGTTTTTATCTACCGTAGCGTGTTTTGATTTACCGAAACCCCAAATTTGTGAACCCATCTGGCTTCCTTTCTTTGAAAAATACCAAAGAAAAAGGATAAAAATAAGCATCGGCCCAAAAAAATAAAGAAAGTTAGTAAAAGCAGTGCTGGCTGGTTCAATCTCGAAATTCGCTATATTTTCCCGCATTAACGAAATAATTTCTTGATCGTCTTTAGGGATATAAAGATAAAAATATTTTTGCTCTCTGGCTTGGCTAAATTGGCCTTGGACCAAATTTTCTTTTAAGGTGATTGACTTTATTTGGTTGCTTTCCGGATTATTTTTAACCAAATAATAGAACTCAGGATATTTTAATTTCTCAGCAAACCCTCCCATATTGGCGCCAAAAAGATTAGCCAACCAAATAACCGCCATAAAGATAATAATCACATATAAAGCCCGGCGGAAAAAATTAGGATTTTGTTGTTTTTTCTTATTCTTTTTTTGTTTCATAAGTAGTAGCCATTATACTGAGATTAGTTACAAAATCAAGGACTGAATAAAAATAGTATCTTTTTCTTTTTTTACTGCTATTTTTGGTAAGTGGATGCTGGCTTGGTCTCGGCCTTTTTTTACCAGCTTTCTTACTTCAAATAAATGGTTTTGCTCAATTCTCCTTGTGTTTCCTTTTATCTCTTCAATCGCAATTCTGATAACATTATTAAATATGGCCGGGTGTAAATCTTGTAATCCCGCTAAATCAAGATGCAAGCCTTTGCTTGTTTTTTTTTGTTTTAAGCGCATAAATTCTGTTTCTGAAAACTTATAAATAAAATCATAATCAAGCCCGGCATTAACCGCCAATTCCGACAATCGGTTTAAAATAGATTGATTAATATTTTCCAGTTCCGGTAATAATTCAATTCGTATTTTATTCCTTAAAAATTTTGTATCTTGGTTGCTTTTATCCGTGCAAAAAGAAATATTTTTTTTCTGTAACCAATTTAAAATTTGTTTTTTTTCTGTATTAATGAAAGGCCTGATAACTGTAAGATTTTTAAATCTAGTTTTGGGTAAGAATCCCCTCAGGCCGCACAACCCCGTTCCCCTGATGATTCTCATCAAAACAGTTTCGGCTAAATCATTCTTATGATGGGCTAAAGCAATTTTTTTTATTTTCATCTGGCGAGAACATTTTAGAAAAAAATCATAACGCAAATTTCGCGCTGCCTGCTCTAAAGAATCCCTTTTGAATTGGTTAACATCTTTTTTTTGACTGATAAATTCAACATTTAAATGACTGCAAATTTTTTGAATGAATTTTTCTTCACTATCACTTTCCCGGCGCAGGCTATGATTAAAATGAATACAAATAATTTTTAGTTTATAATCTTTTTTTAAATTTAAGAAATTATGCAATAGCGCAACTGAATCCGGGCCGCCGGATACACCCAACATAATCTTATCTTTTTTCTTAATGAGATTATGTTTTTCTATAGTTTCTCTAAATTGATTTTCTAACATTTAATTTTTTTTAAATAATTTATATTTTATTTCCTGGAAACAAATTCATTTCCCTTAATGTAATAGCGTAAAGCAAGATTTTTAGATTCACTGGCATAGTCAACGCCAACCCTGGTTGTTTCAACAATATCAAAGTTTTTTCTTTTTTTAGCTAAAATAAAAAATTTATCAGATGTTACTTTTTGGCCTAAAAACTTACTATCAATCCCAAATGCCATTGTCCAGCGGCAAGGCCCATTTGTTAAATTTTTAGTATTTCTTTTTCTCTTCTTTTTCATAAAATCTATCCCTGCTATCGGCTCTAAAGCTCTAATCAATACGCATTGCGGAATTGATTCAGGCCCGGTAACAATGTTAAAACACCAGTATAAGCCATAAATTAAATACACATAGCTTATGCCGCCGGCTTGATACATCACTTGAGTGCGAATTGTTCTTTTGCCCGAAAAACTATGAGAAGCGTCATCGCCGATACCTAAATAACTTTCAGTTTCAACTATCCGGCCAATTAAATAATTTTTTCTTTTCTTTAAAACTAAAAAATCTCCTAAAATATTTTTTGCAATATATTTGGCATTTTTTAGAAAAAAAGCTTTTTGCCTCTTCCCTTTTGTGTTTTTTTTAAGATTAAAGTTCGTTCCAATCATTAACTCTTTCGTTGTAAGACATCACCCCTCGGGCCGAAAATCGCTGTTCCAATTCTTACCATATTTGCCCCCTCTTCTATCGCCAGTTGCCAGGAGTTACTCATCCCCATTGACAAGTATTTCCAATCTTTGGCTTGATTTTTATTTTTAATTTGATCAAATATTTTTTTTGTTTCTCTAAAATACGGCCTTAACTTTTTTACATCTTCACTAAAAGGCCCCATTGTCATCAGGCCGCAAACTTTAAGTTGAGGAAAATCTTTAAGCTGTTCCTTAAATTTAACTACTCTATCCGGAAATACCCCAAACTTTTGCGGCTCAGCCGCAGAATTAACTTCAATCAAAACCGATATAACTTTTTCTATTTTTTTTGCCTCTTTATTTATAACCTCAGCTAATTTCAGCGAATCAAGCGTCTCAATCATATCAAAAATTTTAACCGCTTTTTTAACTTTATTTTTTTGCAAATTCCCAATAAAATGCCACTTTACTCTCTGGCCAAAAATATCATAATTTATCTTTGCCTGTTTTAAATAATTTTCCCCAACAATTTTTACCCCACAATTAATTGCCGCTTCTATTTCTTCTGCAGTTCTATCCTTAATCGCAGCAACTAATTCAACTCCCTCCGGTAAGGCCTCTCTTATTCTTTTTATTTTTTCGCTAATCATTGATAACAAAATATTTATTATTTTTAATTTTTTTTATTTTAATTTTATCTTGAGCGATAAGATCAGTTGAATATTTTAATAATTCGCTTACATTGATACCAAAAAAAATGCTCAAATTTTCTTTAGTCGCGGGCCGCCGCTTAAGATAATTGATAATTTTTTCTTGATTTATCTTTATCTTTTTTGATTTTTTCTGTTTCGGAAACTCTGTTATTATTTCGATACCGGAATTAATAATTTCTTTTATTTTTTTAATTCGGCTAAGATTAGGGATGGAAACTTTTTTAACAGCCGGCCGAATTGGTAAATTAAGCTGGACTTTATCCGGTTTTATTTTATTTATAATTTTTTTGAATTTTTTAGCATCTAAAAGGCTGTCATTTAAGCCTTTAAGAAGCATTATCTCTAACCAAATTTTTCCCTTAAATTCTTTTCTCAATTTAATACAGCCTTCTTTTATTTTAATAAATCTTATTTTAGGATGGGGGCAATTAATTTTTTTAAATTGGTGGCTAGACGCAGCATCTAGGGACGGGACTATTAGATCAGCCTCCTTTAGTTCATCCCTTACTTTTTTCCTATACAAAAGAGATGAATTGGTTATTACCGCAACCGGATACTTGTATTGACTAATCTTTTTAATAATTTTAATTATTTTATCTAAATCTTGATGCAAGGTTGGTTCTCCGGACCCGGATAAAGTAATGTAATCAATTCTTGGTTTTTTGCTTAAGATATTTTTAAATTCTTTTTTAAATTGAGAAAAATCTATATAAAAGCCCCTCCGTATTTGCGGCCGCGCCGGCCATCCCAATTGACAATAGACACAATTAAAAGTACAAGTTTTTTTAGGAGTTAAATCAACCCCCAGAGAGAATCCTAACCTTCTTGAAAGTACCGGGCCATAAAAATATTTCATGATTAGTTAGATATCCAGATCTGACCACCAACCATCATAGAATTGTTTGAGATGACGGTAGGTAATTTTGTCTATATTCATTTTTTTAATATCTTTTTCATCAAATGAAATCCTAAACCGTTCTATATAATTCATAATAAGATCATATGCCCAACTTATCTCTTTTAAACGCTCTTCTTGTTTTTTCTCTTTATTTTTGGTTCGATCCGGATGGAACTTTTTGGCTAACCTTTCATAACTCTTTTTAACTTCACCAATAGTCGCTTCCTTTTCTAATCCTAAGATCCTTCTTGCCTTATCCACAATTTCAAAACTATCTTTTTCCATTTTTGCTCCTTAAATTACAATTTAGCCTAAATTAGATTTATCTAAAATTTTTTTAATATTCTTAAGTTCTTTTTTACTGATAATTAAAGTGTGTTTATGAGTATTTATAAAAAATATATCTTTAAGCCCTACTCCTAAGATTTTTTTATTTTGTTCAGTTGAAAAAAGAAAATTCCCCTTACAAGAATCTGTTATTATCTTTCCTTTTTTAACATTTTTTTCTTTATCTTTTGCCAATAACTTATAAATAGTTTCCCAGTTGCCAAAATCTTGCCAACCAAAATTTGCTTTAACCAACTTGGCCTTCTTAGTTTTTTCCATTATCACCTTATCAAAAGGCATGCTTTTTATTTTTTTGTATAATGATTGTAATCTTCTTTTATTATTATGATTGTCACAAAACAACTTATAGCTAGAATAATATTTTTTATATTCTTTTAACAAAAAATCTATTTTTGCTACAAATATCCCGCTATTGTAAAAACAATTCTTTTGTTTTATAAGTTTTTTTGCCCGAATCAGCCCCGGTTTTTCAATAAACTGGCAAATATTATAGGCATTTCTTTCTTTTTTACCTACTTGAATATAGCCAAAATCGGAATTTAAGTTTTTCGACACAACTCCTAAAGTGCAAATACCGCCATCTTCTACTATTGTTAAGGCTCTTTTTAAAGATCCGTAAAATTGATTTTGCTTATCTATTAAATGGTCTACCGGAGCAATGATTACCTTCTTATTTTTATATTTTTGTAATTTCAAAAGAGCTAACAAGATAGCGGCAGCAGTATTCTTACTTTCCGGCTCTATCAAAATATTGTTTTTCTTGAGCCCCTTTGCTTTTTCAATATCTCTTTTGTCTTTCTTCCCGGTAATACAAAAAATCTTATCCGGCGAAGTTATTTTTTTATACCTTTTTACTGTATGTTCAAGAGGCGAAAAACCAAAGATATCAAAAAAATTCTTACTTTGATCTTCAGAAACCGGCCACAACCGCCGCGAACGGCCGCCGCACATAATCAAAACAATTGGTTTATCTTTCATTTAACTCCTTTAATCGCTCGAAAAATGCTCCGCCGGTATAATAATCTAAGGCTGCCGTAAGTTCTTCTAATCTTAGTCTTTTCTCTAACAATTCAGATTCTGATAATGATTTATTTTTTAATTTAATTAATAACCGTAAACGCTCATAATAAACTCGGTTAACTTCTTCTAAAATATCAATCCTTAGTTTGGTATTCAGCCGGCTGCGAGTATCAATGGAAGTTTGAGAAGGATTCCAAATAAAATCCCCCACATCCCAGCTAAAAGAAAGGCCCCAATCGCGTGGCCCCACATAAGATTTACCTTCATAAGTAGCTCCTCCTGCTGTCCCATAAATAGTCTTATCGTAATCTAAACTGATTTTCGGAAATAATGGCTTTAAAGCCGCTGCTTGCCGCCACTTTTTAATTTTTTCAGCAGAAACTTCATTAGCGGAAATTGCATTTTTGTGGACAAAGCTAATCGAAGGCTGTTTTCTTAAAATCTTTTTCAATTTTATATCTTGATAAGAGTAACTAAAATATTGGTTAGTGAAAGCTCCCTTCGCCGTTGCTAAATATATTTTTCCTCTACTGGAAAAACCGACCTCATTGATTTGAGATGCGTACAAGCCTTCAAATAAAGCTTGAGCTTGTCTTTTTTTCAAATTGATTTTAAAAAACCCTTTTTCTGTAGCTAAATATAAGCTATTTCTTTCAAGATTAGTTTGCGCTAACGAAATAATATTTAAGGAATCAACCCCTGAAATAAAAAACTTTTTAAAGTTTTTCCCTTGATCTTTTGACACAAATAAACCTTCGGTCGTAGCTAACCAAAAAATATTTTCCTGAAAAATATCTTTTTTTATTTTATTTACTACCAATCCTGTATCAACCGTATCTTCACTTGTAGAACGAGTAACAAATGTTCTTTGCAAATTTTTACTTTTTCCAAATAAATATACTCCTTGAGAAGTTGTTAAATAAATATAATCATTGGTTGGTTCTATCCAAAACACTGCTGTTTCATTTAATCCGGCAATATTTTTCCATCTTAAGAAATCTTGATTAGAAACATAAAAACCATCTGAAGTTCCTATGTATAAGTTGCCTTTATATTCAGCAGCAGCCAATATCTCTTCTTCATCGTCTGCACTGAAAAGCCTTTTTCTGCTATCTGTTATTTGATAAAAATGTTCTGACCCAACTACATATAAAATATTGCTTACTTCTGAATTGAAAAAAATTTGCTTAATTTCTTGATCAATGAATGAATAAATTTTTTCAAAATATCCTCCCCCGTCTTTACTTTTATATAAAGAATTACTGGATGCTACATAAATTAAATCAGGATAAAATGGAGATATAGCAATGTCTTTTATGTTGGGATCATCTATACCTGTCACTAATTGGAAGGCGGCATCAGAAGGGCATATAAACAAGAAAAGTAGAAAAAAAAATAAAAATAGTTTCTTCATATAAATCCTCAAATTTCAATTAAATTAAAAAAAAAAGTGGCGAGGAAGGGAATCGAACCCCTGACGCAGGGATTTTCAGTCCCTCGCTCTACCGCCTGAGCTACCTCGCCAGATTGGCTAATGGCTTATAGCCAATAGCTTATAGTTTTAAAAGAACGCTTTTGTTGAGGCGGGGACCGCCTGTTCAATGAGACTTTGATTTTTGAAGCCAAAGGTGCAAAAAAAATCATTAGTCGAATTAATCCCGACTATTCCGTCGGGGAGCTACCTCGCCAGATTGGCTAATGGCTTATAGCCAATAGCTTATAGTTTTAAA
>CAZSDJ010000001.1:0-19582 GCA_964605645.1 uncultured Planctomycetia bacterium | reverse complement strand
AGAACGCTTTTGTTGAGGCGGGAACCGCCTCTCTAATTAAAAAAAATTATAGCATAGAAAAGGTATTAGGCAAGTATTTTTGACTCAAAAAAGTAGGGTGTACCTTTTGCAGACGTCCTACTTTGGAATTAAATAGGTGTCTGTCCCTATTTAGTGGGGGCTTCAAACTTTCCGTTGGGATTATCAAATTCACCTTCAGGGGCTTTAAAGACTCCCTCCGGACTATTAAAAGTGCCATTTGCTTGATCAAACTTACCGTCAGGAGTGTCAAAAGTACCATCGGGGCTATTAAAAATATCCTCCGGTGGATCAAACTCACCGTCTGGCCCATCAAACTCGCCATCGGGATTGTCAAACACGCCATCAGGGCTTTGAAAGTTTCCTGCAGACCCTTCAGGTAAAGAAAATAGACAAAAAAAACCTATAAATAGAATAAATAAAAATTTTAATATCATTTAAAAATCCCACCACTTGCTGGTTATTTGATCGCGATGATATTTAAAAACAGTATCGTAGATATCACTCTTGAAAGAATCCGGCAAATTCAGGAAAGAAACTCCTACTTTATTTTTATCTGCTACTTTTTGCTGCCAAATTATTTTAGCTTCTACATTTAAAGCACTTTCGGGAAAAATCAAAGATAAATTTAGGGATTTATCTGCAGGCAGATCATGTTCTGAATCAATTAAAACGCAGGCACCACTCATACTGATATCCTTTAAGGCACCCGATAAACTTTGTTGCCGGTCAGGATGTTTACAATCAACGCAAAAAGGTACCTTAAATCTTCCACAACGCCTTTTTTCTTTAAAATTGTTCATATTATCAGTTATTGGTTAACTGTGTTTAAAAAATTTTGATAACGGCTCTTATAAATTTCCGGTATTTCAATGAATTCACAACCTAAACTATATCTATCTGAAAATCTTTCCCGGCGGCACCAAGCAATCTTGGTTTTAAAATTAAAAATTTGTTTTATTAAGTTTAATTTCATTTTTAATACTTTTCCCTTCGGGATAAATTTTTCACTTATAATTTTTGCCCCGCCTAAACTTAAATCCTTAGTCACTGTATAGGAATATCCCGGTGTTTGAGTCATCTGGCATTCAATCGGAAAGGCTAAATTATACCTGGGATATTTTCTTTTTTCTTCCATAACTTATTGTTAATCAACAACTTATATTAATTATCCTCCCTGCAAATAAAAAAACCTGAGACTGCCGCCTCCCAGCAACAATTTCAGGTTCAGGTAAAATATACCATATATTTTTTTGATTTACAAGGAAAACGCTTACTTTTTTGAAAATTTTATTCTTTTTCTAACAATCGGATAATCTTATCTAACTTTTGAGATATCGTTTGCAGCTCTTGTAACTGCTTGCCTTGAAATTCCTCTTGTTTAGCTTGTATTTTTTTTGCCTGAGATGCCATTTTGGTCATATCGCCAAGTTTATTGAAATCAAACATCTAAATCCCTCCCTTAAGTTATAGTTTTCATATAGTCTTTATAACTACTTTTAATTTCTGCCAAAGAATCACTGCCGAATTTATCTAAAAAACTTTCTGTTAAGGCTATCGCGCACATATTTTCGGCCACTACCGAACAGGCAACAACAGCACAAGTATCTGAACGAATGATTGAAGCTTTGGCTTTCTTTTTATTTTTAAGATTCACAGAATCTAAGGGCTTCTTTAAAGTTGCAATCGGCTTCATCGCAATGCGAACCACTATCGGCTCTCCGTTAGACACTCCTGCCTCAATGCCTCCAGAATTATTAGTTTTATGATAATAGCCTTTGCTCTTTGAATAATAAATTGCATCATGGGATTCTGATCCTTTTTGTTGGGCATATTCAAAACCGGCTCCGATCTCTACCCCTTTGATCGCGGGGATGCTCATTAAGTACTGGGCTAATTTCGCATCAAGCCTACGGTCAAAGTGCATAAAACTGCCCAAACCGGGACAAACATTACCTAACCAAATTTCAATTACCCCGCCTAAAGTATCTGCTTCCTTTTTTGCTGCCTTGATTCTCTGAATCATTTCTTTTTCATCTTTCTTATTTATTGTCTTCATTTCATATTTTTTTGTATTTTTCAAAATATCATTTATATCTTTTGGGCTACTATCACTTTCATAACTGCCAATACTTTTAATGTAACTTGCAACTTTTGTATTAAACAAAGATAAAAATTGTCTACAAATTGCTCCCACAGAAACGCGGGTCGCAGTTTCCCGCGCTGAAGCCCTTTCTAAAATATTATTAATATCTTTTTCGTTGTATTTTAAAGCTCCGGCTAAATCAGCATGAGCCGGCCTTGCCACATTTTTTTCTTCTATTTTATCTTTGCCTTGGGGATTAATCTTTGCATCTTTATTTTTAACCAGCATCGCTATCGGCGATCCTAAACTTATTTTATCCCGCAGGCCTGATAATATTTCTACTTTGTCTGCCTCAATCTGCATCCTGCCGCCTCGGCCCGGTCCAGACATTCTTTTTTTTAATTCAGAATTAATAACTGTTTCGCTTATTTTTACTCCTTTGGGAAAACCTTCTAAAATTACGGTTAAAGCCTTACCATGGGATTCTCCTGCAGTTAAAAATCTCATCTTCTCTCCTTGTGTTTCATAAAATAAAATTCCAAATACTGTTACCCCAAATAAAAACAATCAAAGTTGCAATAGAAAGATAAGGTAGGTAAGGGATAAGGTGCGACTTCTTAAAAATAAAAGCAAAAATAGTATAGCCTAAGGCCACAAACGGTGCCAAGAAAAAAACTAAAATTACGGCCTTAATACCTAAGAAAGCGCCAATCATCCCCATAAAATCCACATCGCCTAATCCTAAAGACTCAGTCTCTCCCTCAATAGAATCTTTGTTACGCAGGCCCAAATAGATACCGAGAAAAAAATCACCAAAAAGTTTAAACAAGTAAGTAAAACCGAGGCCAAAGATTAAACCTTTTACTGTATTAAATAGCGGCAGCGAGTTTAAATCTATCGGCCCGCCTTTTTTAATTATTTCAATAGTATAAACTACCGAAAAAATTAAAGCTAAAATTATGCCTAAAATACATAAATAAGCCGGTATCGCATGATATTTAATATCAATAAATGACACAACTATCAACAAAAAAAATAATCCGCTATATTCAAATAACGCTATACTTAAACCAAAAATACTGTAAAGAAATAAAAAAATAAAAGCAGTAATCAATTCCACGGCTGGATAAATAAAAGATATTTTTTGTTTACAAAAACGACACTTACCTCTTAAAAGCAGATAGCTCAAAAGCGGGATGTTGTCGTACCATTTAATACTTTTTTTACAGTGAGGGCAATATGAACGCGGCTTTACTATTGATTTGTTAGTGGGAAAGCGATAGATGCAAACATTTAAAAAACTTCCCAAACATAATCCGATAATAAATACAACTGCCAATTCAATCATCAAATACCTTCCTTGTTTAGTGCTTCCCGCATCACTCCTGCAACTTCAGCTACTTCAATACCGGCGCCGCTAAAATGAAGAAAAGATTGTGCACCTTGATAAATAAGCATCCCTAATCCATTTGAAAATTTTAAACCTTTTTCTTTTGCTGCCAACAAAAGAGCGGTCAAAGCAGGATTATAAATAAGATCATACACAACCAGATTTTTATGTAAAAAACTCTTATCTACAATTAAAGAATCATCTTTTTTTAAGCCAACCGGAGTTGCATTCACCAATAAATCTTTATCTGAGATGTTTAACTCTTTAACATTTTTTGCTTGATTAATTACAGTACTTACCCCAAATTCAGCTATCCATCCTTCAGCTATTTTGATTAGCTGATCACTCTTATTTAAATCAATATCAAATATCGAAATACTTTTCGCATTGTCTTTCAGCAAAGAATAAACTACCGCTCGAGCCGCTCCGCCTGCCCCCAATAGTGCAACTCTTAAATTAGAAGGATTTATAATTTCTTTAATATGTTTTGAAAATCCTAAAAAATCAGTATTAAACCCTTTTATATTATCTTCTTCTGCTATGATGGTATTGGCAGCTCCAATGCTTTTGACACCATGGGATTTATGATTTAAATAAGGTAATATTTTTTCTTTATAAGGGACTGTCACATTCAAACCTTTAATATTTTGCTTGTTTAATGATTGTATAAAATCATTAAACTTGGCTGGCTCGATAGGGTATAAAGAGTACTGGTAATCTAAATTATATTTTCTAAAAGCAGCATTATGCATCACAGGAGAAAGAGAATGCCCAACCGGATAACCAACCAAGCCACACTTTATTTTATTTACTTTATCCATTTCCTAATAAAATACTCCAAAAATAATCCCAATGTTGTTTTTGAAAATAAGAAAAGGGGAAACTATAACTGTTAATCAACTCTTGTTCGATTTCTTCTTGAGTCAAATATCTTTTTACTTTAAAATCACCTTGCTGGTCATAAATTGGCTCATAAACTAAGTTAAAAATATAATTCCAATCACTTTGGTCAAGCTCTCTTACAAATTTATCGGGAAAAAAATTTTCTAATTTTGTTTTTACAACCAGAAGGGACATCGGCAGTTTTCTAACAGCTGTAGCATCTTGCTCACCGGTCATCCATTCTTCTTGGGGAGAAGGGACATCGTAGGTCATTCTAATATTATGTTTCTTTACCCTCACCCATTGCTTTATATACTGGATAAGATTTTCGGCTCTAGCTCTGTATAAATGGTAGGAAGAACTATCTTTGAATTCAATAGCACCAAAAACAAATAAAGCAATAATCGCTACAAAAATTATACTGCCGATATACCTCATACAACTCGATTAATTGCATCAAGATAAGCCTTTACAGAAGCTTCTAGAATATCTGTACTGGAACCGCGGCCAACTATAAATTTTCCTTTAACTTTTACCTCTACTTTGGCCCGGCCTTGCGCATCTTTGCCTTTGGTAATAGCGTCTAATTTATAATTAAGCAGTTTTGCCTTAATTCCCGTAATTTTATCTATCGCTTTATAGCAAGAATCTACCGGTCCGTCGCCACAAGCCTTAGCTTCTAAAACTTTTCTTTTGTGTTTAACTTTAACCGAGGCCTGGGGAGATATATTTGTGCCGGTATTAATATTTACAGAAAGTAATTTATAGGCTTGTGCTTTCGGCCTGGTTTCTTCTTCGGCCAAAGCTATTAGGTCATCATCAAAAATTTCTTTCTTTTTATCAGCAAGATTTTTAAATTTTTTAAAAATTAAATCATTCTTTTTTGCATCAAACCTAAAACCCAACTTTTGCAATCTTTTCGTTAAGCCATGACGGCCGGAGTGCTTGCCTAAAATAATTTGACTTTTATCTATCCCCACATCTTTAGGATTCATTATTTCATAGGTGCTTCGCTTTTTCAAAACTGCATCTTGGTGAATCCCGGATTCATGCGCAAATGCATTTCTACCGACAATTGATTTATTCGGCGAAATTGCAAAACCGGTAAGATTGCTCACCAACCTTGAACTTCTAAATATTTCTTTAGAATTAATATCTAACTTAAAATTAGAAAATACATCTTTTCTGGTTTTTATCGCCATCACTAATTCTTCTAAAGATGCATTCCCGGCCCTTTCCCCGATCCCATTGATTGTGCAATGCGCTTGCCTTGCTCCCGCTAATACTGCTGATAAAGAATTAGCTACAGCCATCCCCAAATCGTCATGGCAATGAATAGAGATTACAGCTTTATTGATATTGGGAACATTGTTTTTTATATCTGTTATTAATGAACCGATTTCTTGCGGGTAACTATAACCTACAGTATCAGGGATATTAATAGTTTTAGCTCCGCAATCAATCGCAGTTTCAATTACGCGATACAGAAAATCTTTCGAACTGCGGGTTGCATCTTCCGGCGAAAATTCAATATCTGCACAGTATTTTCGGGCTAATTTTGTATACTTTTTGGTCAAAGCCAATATTTCTTCTTCCGCTTTTCTAAATTTATACTGAAGATGAATTCTTGAGGTAGCAAGAAAGATGTGTAGTCGCGGCTTTTTTGCTGTTTTTAAAGATTTAGCTGCTGCTTCAATATCTTTTTTCATACATCTGGCTAAACCGCAAATGGCACTTTTCTTTATTTGTTTGGATATATTACTTACAGCTTTAAAATCATCAGGGCTGGCAATAGGAAAACCCGCTTCAATTACATCAACCCCTAAATTTTCTAACTGGTAGGCAATTTCAAGTTTTTGGAGGGAAGTTAGAGATGCTCCGGGAGCTTGCTCTCCGTCGCGAAGTGTTGTATCAAATATAAATATTTTTTCTTTTTTTTTACTCATTTGATCCATGGCATCATCTTGCGAAGTTTTTGCCCAATTTTTTCTACTAGATGTTTTTCCTCTTTTTTTCGTAATGCCTTAAACACCGGCTGATTGGCTTGATTTTCTAAAATCCATTCGCGGGAAAATTGACCCGATTGAATTTCACCTAATATAACTTTCATTTCAGCCTTTACTCTATCATCAATTACTCGCGAACCACGAGTTAAATCTCCGTATTCAGCCGTATTAGAAACCACTTCTCTCATCCCGGCTATTCCTTTTTTATAAATTAAATCTGTGATCAATTTTAATTCATGTAAGCATTCAAAATAAGCAATTTCCGGTTGATAACCGGCTTCAACTAAAGTTTCAAACCCTTTTTGAATTAATTTGGTAACTCCTCCGCACAACACAACTTGCTCTCCAAAAAGATCAGTTTCAGTTTCTTCTGCAAATGTAGTTTCCAATACCCCGGCTCTAGCTCCCCCCACTGCCTTCGCGTAAGAAAGCGCTATATCTTTAGCTTTTTTGGTAGCATCTTGATAAACTGCAATCAAACAAGGGACACCCTGCTTGGCTTCATACATTTCCCGCACTAAAGTCCCCGGGCCTTTCGGCGCTACCATGTATACATCTACCCCTTTGGGAGGAACAATCTGATGAAAATGGATATTAAACCCATGAGAAAAACCTAAAGCATTTCCTTTTTTTAAATTAGGTTCAATTTGTTGTTTGTAAACTTGAGGCTGAACTGTATCCGGAGTTAAAACATGAATGATATCTGCCTTTTTTGCCGCTTCGTCTGCTGTCTTTGGTTCAAAGCCATCTTTTTTAGCTTGTTTATAATTATCGGTACCGGGAAGCTCCGATATTATTACTTTAACCTTTGAGTCACGTAAATTCAAAGCCTGAGCTCTCCCCTGAGCCCCGTAGCCAATAACAGCAACTGTCTTTTTTGCCAATAAATTAGTCTTTATGTCCTGATCATAATACACCTTTGTCATCTTCCCTCCTAATTATAAATTATTTGCCTATTGCAATTTTACCGGTTCTTACTAATTCTTTGATTTTAAACTTTTTTAAAATTTTAAAAACATCTTCAATTTGGTCTTTGTCGGCGCAAACCTCAATTATTTTATATTCTTTTCTATCTTCAACTACTCTTATCCATTTTTGTTTTTCAATTTTACTAAAATCTTGTTTATTTTTATTTTTTTCTAATTTAATCAGAATTAACTCTCTATCTAAATATTCTTTGCGGGTAAAATCAATAACAGTAATTACATCAATCAATTTATTGAGCTGTTTTTTAATTTGTTCTAAAATTCTTTCATCTTCGGCATTAACTACAATCGTCATACAAGACACATCTGGACTCTCAGTTTCTCCCACCGCTAAAGATAAAATATTGTAGCCGCGGGCACTAAACAAAGACGCAATCCTTGCTAACACCCCAAATTTATTCTCAACTAAAGCCTGTATCGTATGCTTCACCTTAACTCCGCATTTTTTATCTTTTCAGTGTAATCTGTAATCATTGCTCTCGCCTGGGTTCTGTGTGATCTGTGGTTACGCCATGCCTCCGATCATCCGGTTAATAGCTTCGCCTGCCGGTACCATTGGAAATACATTTTCTTCTTCTTCAATCCAGAAATCAGCAATCACTGACTTTTTCGCTGCTAAAATTTCCTTAACAGCTTTTTTAACATCAGATTTTTTCTTTATTCTCAAACCTTTAACTCCATAGCCCTGGGCTACTTTTACAAAATCAGGATTTTTTAAAGGAGTGGCTGAATAGCGCCGGCCGTAAAAGATTTCCTGCCATTGCCTTACCATCCCCAAAAAATGATTATTTAAAATAATAACCTTAACTGCTATCCCGTAGCTGGATAAAGTAGCTAATTCCTGGATATTCATCTGCAACGACCCGTCCCCGGCAATAACAATTACCTCTTTGTCCGGATTGCCCACTTTTGCCCCGATTGCAGCCGGAAAACCATAACCCATCGTCCCCAATCCGCCGCTCGATAAAAAATGATGCGGGTAATCAAACTTATAAAATTGAGCTGCCCACATCTGATTTTGGCCCACTTCTGTCGAAATTATTGCCTTGCCTTTAGTTTGTTTGTAAATTTCTTCAATTATATACTGCGGCCTAAGTTTTCCTGCTTTGCTCTTACTGTAAGTTAAGGGATATTTTTTCTTCCATTCTTTTATTTTTTTCTGCCAAGGAGTAATATTTGGTAATTTTTCTGCTTTTATCTCTTGATTTAATTGCCCCAATACATTTTTAGCATCTCCGACAATCGGAACATCAACTTTTATATTTTTACTAATTGAAGTCGGGTCAATATCGATATGAATAATTTTTGCATCCGGCGCAAAAGCCGATACCTTGCCGGTAATCCTGTCGTCAAAACGGCAGCCAATTGAAATCAACAGGTCAGATTCAGTAATTGCCATATTCGCATAAACTGTACCGTGCATCCCCGGCATCCCTAAAAATAATTCTTCCTTAGCCGGAAAACCGCCCATCCCCATTAAAGTAGCAGTGACCGGTGCTTTAATTTTTTTGGCAAATTCAGTAGCCTCTTTATCAGCCCGAGATGTAATAATCCCGCCGCCGGCAATTACAACCGGTTTTTTTGCCTTATAAATAACTTTTAAAGCTTTTTTAATTTGCCCCGGATGGCCAAACAAGGTTGGATTGTAACTGCGTAAATTAACCTTTTCCGGATATTCAAATTCTGTCTCCTGCATCTGAATATCTACCGGTAAATCTATTACCACCGGCCCCGGCCTGCCGCTGGAAGCCAAGTAAAAAGCTTCTTTAATAGTTTTTGCTAAATCTTTAATATCTTTTACTAAGTAATTATGTTTTGAAATTGAACGGGTAATGCCGGTTACATCCGCTTCTTGAAAAGCATCGTTGCCAATCAAAGAAGTCTTCACTTGGCCGGTGATTGCAACCAAAGGGATTGAGTCCATATAAGCAGTGGCAATTCCAGTTGTAAGATTAGTCGCTCCCGGGCCTGATGTGGCAACACAAACTCCAACTTTTCCCGTGGAGCGAGCATAGCCATCGGCCATATGAACCGCGCCTTGCTCGTGGCGAGGCAGATAAAATTTAATTGCTTTATCCCCGTAAAGGCTGTCGAAAAAAGGGATAACTGATCCGCCCGGATAGCCAAACAGCACTTCAACCCCTTCTTTTTTCAAGCTTTCAATTACAATTTGTGAACCTTTTAATTTTTTACCCATAAATTTTCACCTAACTCACTCGGCATTGCTATATTTTTTATGCTGCAATAGTTATAAGATTATATCATTGACTCCCAAAAAAACAACACGAAATTAGGAGTAGTTAC
The DNA here is from genome assembly GCA_964605645.1 of uncultured Planctomycetia bacterium. Taxonomy (GTDB): domain Bacteria; phylum Omnitrophota; class Gorgyraeia; order Duberdicusellales; family 4484-171; genus PXAH01. Next base: position 9,910 of record CAZSDJ010000001.1, on the reverse strand, counting down.
TTCTTTGAACTTTTCAGCAATTTATATTCAACCGAATCAACCAAAGCCTGCCAGGAAGCTTCAATCACGTTTTCCGAAACTCCAATTGTAGTCCATTTTTCCCGGCTATCTTGAGATTGGATTAATACTCTTACCTTTGCTGCGGTGCCCCTTTTTGCATCAAGGACTCTTACTTTAAAATCAGTAAGATGCATCTCAGAAAGCACAGGATATGCGCCAATTAAAGCTTTTCTTAAAGCCTTGTCTAAGGCATTAACCGGCCCGTCACCTTCGGCCGCAGTATGTTCTAAATCTTTGCCAATCTTTAATTTAATCGTTGCCTCAGAAATTAATTGGTTATCCTCTCTTTTTTCAATAATTACTTTAAACCCTAACAAAGTAAAGAATTTCTTCGTCTTTTTTAGCTTCTTCTGAAGCAAAATCTTAAAAGACCCTTCGGCAGCTTCAAATTGATAGCCTTCTTTTTCCAGGCGCTGCACTAATTTATAAATTTCTTTTGTTTTTTTTGATTTTTTATCTAACCTAAATTCTAATTCTTTTGCTTTAGAAACCAGAGTAGATTTACCTGCCAATTCAGAAATAATAAATCTTCTCTTGTTGCCCACTATTGTCGGCTCGATGTGTTCGTAGGCCAACGGATTTTTAATTACTGCATCAATATGAATACCGCCTTTATGAGCAAAAGCACTTCTGCCCACAAAAGGATAATTATCCCGATGTACCATGTTACAAACTTCACTCACATAATAAGAAAGATGAGTAAGATCTGATATTTTTTTTGAACAACTCAGCTGTTTGTTCATTTTTGTCTTTAAAAGCGGGATTATAGTGGTTAGGTTTGCATTGCCGCACCGCTCGCCGTAACCATTAATTGTGCCTTGAATTTGACTGCAATCGGAACTGGCAGCTATTACAGAATTAGAAACAGCCAAACCTAAATCATTATGACAATGAATTCCATAAGTTTTTAAAGACAACTTCTTTTGTACCTCCTGGCAAATCATATCAATTTCCCCAGGCAAAGTTCCTCCGTTTGTATCACAAAAAACAATTAAATCAGCTCCGGCTTGATTTGCCGCCTTGATAGTTTCTATCGCATATTTTGGATTTCTTTTATAACTATCAAAAAAATGCTCAGCATCATAAAATACCTTTTTTTTCTTCTTTTTTAAAAAACTAACTGATTTGTTAATTAAATCAACATTTTTCTCCAAGCTAATTTTTAATACTTCCCTCACATGCAAATCCCAACTTTTCCCGAAAATAGTTACATATTCTGTATCTGCCTTGATTAAACTAATTAAATTTTTATCTTTACCGGCTGGCTTTGCCGGATGAGCCGTAGAGCCGAAAGGAACCACTTGCGAATTTTTAAGTTTATTTTTTTTAAAATAAGCAAAAAAATCCCGATCTTTAGGATTCGAATAAGGCCAGCCGCCTTCAATAAAGTCAATGCCAAAATTGTCTAATCTTTTTGCAATCGCGATTTTATCTTCTAAAGATAAAGATATCCCTTCGGTCTGGGCTCCATCCCGTAAGGTCGTATCGTAAATAGATATTTTTTTGATTTTGCTCATTTTTTGCCTCGCTTTTTTTTCTTACCTAATCTAAATTCGTTATGCAAAATATTTAAAGCTTTTTTACCGGCTTCTTGTTTAACCACACAAGAAATACTGATTTCCGAGGTAGAAATCATATCAATATTTATTTTATTTTTTGCTAAAGCTGAAAAACATCTTGCTGCCACTCCGGAATGGCTCTTCATCCCAATACCGGCTACCGAAATTTTTGAAATATTTTTATTAGTCAACACTTGGCCGGCCCCCATTTTTTTTGAAATTTCTTTAGTTCTAGCAACCGTCTTTGTTAAATTAGCAGTCCCCACAGTAAAAGAAATATCAGTCATTTTTTTTCGGCTCACATTCTGGACAATCATATCAATATTTACGCCAGCTTGAGCTATTTTATCAAAAACAAAAGCGGCGATCCCCGGCCGGTCCGGAACATCGCAAATTGTGATTTTTGCTTCATCTTCTGTTAAAGCCACTCCTCTTACAATAATTTCTTCAATAAGCGGTGCTTTTTCCATAATTATGGTCCCCTCCTTTTTCGAAAAACTACTTCTTACATGTAGTGGTAAATTAAATTTTTTGGCAACTTCAATAGCTCGCGTATGCATTACCTGAGCCCCGGCTGACGCTAATTCTAACATCTCATCAAAAGTAATAAAACTCAGTTTCCCGGCTTCTTTAACTTTTCTCGGATCAGCGGTATAAATGCCGTCGACATCGGTATATATTTCACAAACCCCCGCCCCTAAAGATACAGCGAGGGCAACTGCACTCAAGTCAGAACCGCCTCTGCCCAATGTAGTTATTTCCAAAGCAGTACTTACACCTTGAAAGCCGGCCACAATAACTATTTTCCCGGCCTTGATTTGCTTTTCAATTCTTTTTGCTTCAATTTTTAAAATTTTTGCTTGAGTGTGATAAGTATCGGTAATAATCCCCACTTGGGGCCCGGTAAAAGAAAGAGCCTCACAGCCTCTTTTGTGAATCGCCATCGCCAGAAGCGCGCAACTCACTTGCTCACCGGTTGATACCAACATATCCATCTCTCTTTCTGATGGGTTCGGATTAATTTTTTTCGCCAATTCAATTAAGCTGTCGGTACTTTTCCCCATCGCAGAAACCACCACTACCACTTTTTTGCCGGCTTTGGTAGACTCAATAACTCTATCTGCAACTCTCTCTATTGCTTTTTGGTCTGCGACAGAACTTCCGCCAAACTTTTGAACTATTAAATCTTTTTTTAATTTTTTCCCACTCATCTTGCTCCTATTTTAATCTTCTTCCTTTATACCACTTCTTTTGAAATTTGTCTTCCAAAATTCAACTACAATAAATGCTCCTAAAATAATTAAGACTATACTTAAAACTAAATTCAAATAGTTACCAGCTTTAAAAAAATCTTTAATCATTATCAGCAAAGCTGCAATAGTTATTATAAACATAATTAAGGCAGGAATTAAAGTAATTTTATAATTTTTCTTAGTTTTTATTAAATAGCTGGTTGCAACTACCAAAGCTAGGCCAGCTACCAATTGATTCGATGCTCCAAACATCGGCCAAAGAGTAGCAAAAGTTCCGCTTAAACAAAATATACCGGCAACCACAATCACGATAAGCGTTGCCAGATATTTATTGTTTATATGAAAAAGTTCTTGAGACAAAAAGCGAGTTATTCTTGTTGCCGTATCCAGCGTAGTTAAAATAAATGCATTCAAGATTACCAAAGCGATAAATTTTGCATAATCACCGAGAAAAAAAACTATCTGGCCAAACCCTTGCGCAAAAACTTCAACCGGATTTACAGTAGCCGGTAATTTTTTCAAACCAAAAGCTACGCAAAATAAAGCAATCGTTGCCAGTACAGCTTCTATAATCATTGCCCCGTAACCTATTTTTTTGGCATCAGCTTCATTTGACAACTGCTTTGAACTAGTACCACTGGCCACAAGCGAGTGAAAGCCTGATATTGCCCCGCACGCTACAGTAATAAACATCAAAGGAAACATCGGGCCAATTTCAGAATTAAATTTAAAAAATTGAGCTGAAGCTACCGGTAACGGTTTTGTAACAATCCCGATAAAAGCAATCAAAATCCCGAATAAAAGAAGAAAACTGGAAATATAATCTCGCGGCTGCAATAAAATATTGACCGGTACAATTGATGCAAAAAAAGCATAAATAAAAAGAATAATTATCCAGCCTAAATAAGGATTTGCTATCGGTAAAATTATAAAGATCTTGCTCCCTAAATAAATTAACCCCGCTAACAACAACAAGCCAAAAAGAGTTGCTAGCAATATACTGACTTGCCGCCGATAAACAAAAAAACCGATTAAAATTGCAATTGGGATCAAACCTAAAGATGGTAAAACTACCTCTGGCTCACTCACAAAACTTTTTGCGGAAGCATTGGCAAAAACAGCAATTACTAAAATCAAAGCACACCATAAAAAGATAAGAAAGATAATACTAGCAGGTTTAGATATATATTTTTCCGCTACCTGCCCAATACTAGAACCACCTTCCCGCACAGATATAAATAAAGCCACAAAATCATGAACTGCACCGAGAAAAATAGAACCAAGAACAATCCAAACTAAAACTCCTAGCCAACCCCAGTAAATATAAGCAAAAACCGGCCCCACTATCGGTCCGGCTCCTGCAATCGAGGCAAAATGATGACCAAAAAGAACGAGCCAATTTTTTGCCGGCACATAGTCGAGGCCATCAAACTTACTATTGGCAGGTGTTTCTCGTAACTGATTAATACCTAAGATATTGCTTACAAAACGGCCGTAAATAAAATAACCGAGAAGTAAAATTAATAGAACAATCAAGAAAATAATTGTACTCATAACTAATCTTTTTCAAGGAAATACTTAATTAAATCTGTACCCTGGCTAAAATACAAAGAACTTTCTTGAGCGGCTTTTTCTGAGTAAGAAGAAAAATCACCGTAGTTAAAGTTACTGCCGGAAATTAAAAAAGGGACTGGCTCATTAGTGTGAGTTCGCGAAGATAAGGGGGTAGGATGATCAGGAGTAATTAAAATCCGATATTCTTGCTGTTCTAAAGCTTTAACAATTTTTTCCACAACTAGTTTGTCGATCCGCTCTAAGCAAGCAATTTTCATTCGCAAATCCTGGTTGTGCCCGGCCTCATCAGTTGCTTCAATGTGGACAAAAACAAAATCTAAATCAGCAAGCGCAGCTATAGCAGCTTCTGCTTTACCGGCATAATTTGTATCATAATAACCATTGGCGCCTTCTACTTCTAAAACATCTAGGCCAATAGTTTTTCCAATTCCCTTAATTAAATCAACAGCTGAAATTACAGCCCCTCTCAAGCCAAATAACTCCTTAAATAAAGGCATTTTTGGTTTAGGCCCGCCGCTCCACAGCCAAATCATATTGGCCGGATTTTCTTCTAAATCTATCCGCACTTTATTTACTTCATGGTCCGGTAAAATTGCCGCTGAAGCCTCCATTACTTCTCTTAAGATATTGCTGTTTTTGCCTTTAGGCAGGTGCTTGCTAATTTGTTTGCCCATTATATCATGAGGCGCAAAACACTTTGCTTTATCAAGCTCAAGGTGTTTGCTATTTTTAAAAAGAGCTAAATGCCTATAGCTTGTCCCGGAAAAAAACTCCAAATTATCTGCTTTTAATTCTTTATTTAAATAATCAATTAATATTTTTGCCTCTCTGTCCCGAATGTGGCCGGCACTATAATCAAAGAGCTTTCCCTCGGCATTAGTAATTAGATTGCAGCGAAAAGCTAAATCGCCTTCACCTAATTCAATCCCGATATTTGCTGCCTCCAGCGGACCCCGCCCTGAATAATATTTTTGCGGTTGATAGCCCAACAAAGAAAGATTAGCGATGTCTGAAGCCGGAGTATAACCTTTTGGCACCGTTTTTACACGGCCTAAAACACCCTTTTTGGCAAGTAAATCAATATTGGGAGTATCAGCAACTTCCAAAGGAGTTTTTCCCCCCAATTCATCAATGGGCCAATCTGCCGCCCCATCCGGTACTACAATGACATACTTCATTTTTTACTATTCTCCACCTGTATTAAGAGTTTATTACAAACAAGATTAGCTTGCAAGATTTTTTTAAAAACCTAAAACTATCACTGTTTTATCTTTTTGGCCGGTTTTTTAAAAACCGATCATAGGTAAAAATTCGGGAGCGAATAAGATAGGGGTAATCGAGAAAAATTTTATCCCAAAAATTACTCTTTTTTGGCCCTGCTATCCCGCGTTTTGAAGAAAGAATGAAAAGATAAATTTCTTTTACTTTTTCTGAATCAATAGCTTCTAATTCCGCTAAAACTTTTTTTAAAGTTAATCCTTTTCGATAAATTATTTTATAAGCTTGTTTAATATTTTTTATATCTGCACGGAAAAATTTAGCCCGCCTTAAACCTATTAAGTTTATACCCCAAACTCTCGAATCCCCCACTACCATCATAAAAGGAGGGATATCTTGATTAACCCGGCTTAGGCCCCCTACCATCGCTAATTTTCCAATTCTTACAAATTGATGCACTACTACATTCCCCGAAATAAATGCATTATTTGAGACTTCAACACAGCCGGCAAGTAAACTGCCATTACACAATACTATATTATTTGCCAGTTTGCAGTCATGGGCAACGTGAGAAAACCCCATCAAAAGATTATTGTCACCGATAGTAGTTGAACAATTAGCCTTAGTCGCGGCATGGATTGTAACATATTCACGAATAATGTTATTTTTGCCGATATAAAGCCGGCCTTCGGTTTGACGCATCCCCAGCATCTGCGGCACCTCTCCCACAACCGCCCCGCTCCCGATTGCGGTATTTTCGCCAATACAGGTTTTTCCTTTAATCTGGGCATAAGGGCCTACGGATACATCTTTGGCTAAATGCACTTCTTCTTCCACTACTGCATAAGGGCCGACAGTAACACCTTCTTCCAGGCAAGCTTTTTTTGAAACTATTGCTGTTTTATCTATCATTGGTTCTTTTAACTTCTTCTCTCCTGATTATCACCTTTCCCAGCCAGGAAATAAAATCAAGCCGCAGCGGTATTTTTTTTTCCAAAGAAAGCCAAAGATTAAACCTGCGCGCTCCTTTACCCACTAAAAAATAAGCTTGTTGGTTGCTGCCGGCAACTTTTATTTTCCGCATACCATCAAACCTGATTTGAACTTTCTGGTTCGGAAGGTTAAATGCCATCCACTTACCTTTTTGTTTACCTAAATCAATCTCCTGGGGAAAAAAATAAAGTAAATCTAAAATATTATGAATAGGAATATCCTGTTTATAAATTTCTTCTTCAAGAAGATCTTTGCCTTTTTTTCTAGTTATTATAACTTGGCCCTTGGTTTGATCATAATTTTCTTCAATTATTTCTTGGTCTCCGAATAATTTTATGTTTCTTTCTACTCTAATGGGCAGATGAGTTTTAGAATCAAGATAAATTTTTTCCGAACTTACCAAATCAAGAAATTTTAAAATATTTGTATCCGACTCAACCGATAAAACATCCACCTCATTACCTTCAATCGATTCTTTTCCTAAATATTCCCAAGTTATGTATCCGGAAGATATCCCGTTAAAAGAAATATTGTATTTAATTTTTTCTAAATTTGTAAATCTTTCTCTATTTTCTGCTTCGCCATAAAGGTTAATAGCTAAATTTAAAAATAATATAACAACAAAAATAAAACTTAAATTCTTAAGAAAATAACCGTTTTTTTTAAATTTAACTAAATTCATTATAAAATTTAATTAGCTGCAGGCTTAATTTGCCTGCAGCTAATTAGGCTTATTTTTATCTATTAATTATGCTGAAATTACCTCTATCGCTTTTTGGTTGTTGTCGCTCGCAAAAATTAACGTCGCTGCTTGGCCTTCTGTTGAAGTAGTCCCGTAAATATGGGTCATACTAATCCTGGCTTCTTTTAACTTGGCTGATAAGTCATCTAACTGGCCGATTTCATTTGTCATATCCACTATCACTATTTCCTTTTCTTCTGTTTCAAATTGAGACAAACTTTCTTTTGCTTTTTGATTGTCTGATGTTACAACCCGAATAACTGCTGTTTGTTGCTGAGTCCAGCCGGATACAGCCCTAATGTTTAAACCCTCTTGTTTAAGCAAAGCAGTGATTTCGCCCAGAGCACCTGCCTTGTCTTCTAAACTTACAACGATTTCTGTTGCTTTTATCGCCTTCATCTAAAACCTCCTTTTTAAATCAATCACCTATATCCAGCTTAATATCAAATAATTCTTTTTTATCTACAATCGAAAAAATTATACTTAGCTGTTGAAACAGAACCTCCTCCCCCGCTTCTGAGGAAGATAACGTATAAATTGGATTTAAATAAACCCGCGCTTGGTCAAAGCTGAAGTTTAATTTAAGCTGATAGCCTTTATCAAAAATTGTAAATGAACCAATATTTCCTAAATCTTGCGCTTTACTTAAACTTAATTCTTCCTCGGCTAGCCCCAACAACAATGAATTCTCCGGTTGCGATAACGCTAAGTTAAATTCTATACCGAAATCTGTATTTTTAAAAGCATTTTCTTTGCCAAACCAATATCGAGCCTTTAGGGCCTTTTCTTGGATATTTATCTTTTTTTGAAAATTTATATTTTTTTCTTTATAGGAAAAGATAAATTCATGATCACTATTTTTCTTAAATTGATATAACTTACCGGCCAAGCTGTAAACTCCGGATCCTTTTACAAAATCTGTTAAACTTAATTCTTTTTTCAAGAGATGATCCAGCAAACTTACTTTTTTATAATTATCATAGACAAGATATTGCGAAAATTTATGATTTCTAAATTTATCGTGATAAGGCTCCTTTACTCTGTTGATTGTATTTACTAAATTAAGTGCTTTATTTTTTAGGCTTAGTTCTTCCAAGCAACCGCCTTGTTCTGAAAAAATATAATTACAATGATTATTTTTTGCAATTACTTCTTTGTAGCTATCAAAATTAATATCTTCATAATTGAGCCGAAAATCCGGCTTTTTTTTCTGTAGATAATCTTCGCCTTTAATTAAATATCGGTAACAAGCTTGGCGTAAATGCGGCAGGTAAAATCCTCCGAATATCCCATGCCAATAAGTGCAATTAGTTTGGGCTTTCCATAAATTTATAAAGGCTTGTTGGTCTTGTTGGTAATCCAGATTGGAATTGATCTGTTTTGATAATCTCAGCATTCTTTTGTGCATAAAATTTAAGCGAGGGTATTTGACAAAAAAATTATTAAAAGTTTCTGCCTTGATAAATTGCTTATAATTATTATAGCTATTATCTTTTTTTAATAGCTTAACTAAATTTTCATAAACCAGGCGGTCTTGATAATTGAGGGCCCATTTTTGCATTTTAGGATAAGTACTTGCCTCTAAATAAACTAAATCTTTTTTTAAAAATTTACAGTTTGCCTGTTTTGATGTTATCGTTTCAATTTGGGAGCTCCTCTCCAGTAAACTAAAAAATTTATGAAGCCAACCTTGGGCATAAACCAAATCATAACTATCAGGCCAAAGGCCGAATTTTTCACCATCACAAAAAAAAGTAACTAACAGATCTCCTTTATTTTTGTAATCAATTAAAATATCAATAACTTCTTCCGGCTTTATAAAAGGGATTTTATCAGCCAGCAATTCATCAATCACAAATAAATTCAACGGGTAACCTTGATCTTCGGTAACATAAGTATTGTTATTGCTTTTGTTGCTTTTTTGGCCTGGAGGAAAATTTGCTTGGTCCAGATAAGTATATTCAAAGCCGGCTTTATTTAACATCTTTACTAAAGACGGCTGCCAAACTCTTTCCGGTATCCAGCAACCGGCGGGTTTGCTTTGAAAAATTTTTGTTAAATATTGATTGAGGAATTTAATTTGGCCGACTCTATCTTTTTCAGAGATAATGGGAAAAATTGGTTCAAAATAACCGCCACCGACAATTTCAATCTGCCCTTTCTTAACTAATCTTTTCAATTTCTCAATCCAATTGGGAAATTTAGCTTGAGCAAAACTATACAAAGCTCCGGAGTTATGAAGAACTATTTTTAAATTCGGAAATTTTTCTAAAACAGATAAAAAAGGTAGATAACAATTAGTAAAAGCCCTCTCCAATACAGAAGATAAATTACCGATCGGCTGGTGGTTGTGCAGCCCGAAAACAAAGTATATTTTAGAATCTTTATTTTGCATAAATTACCGGGATAAAAGAATTTTAACACCTCGGCACCTACTGTCAACTCTTCTAAATTCCTTAGTGTAAGATTTAGTGAGGTAGTTTTATCCCCTTCAAAGGTAAAAATGGCTT